>DATHTZ010000657.1:0-4530 GCA_035462675.1 Nitrospiraceae bacterium
ACAAGATGGGTGTCGGTTTGTTGGACACCCTCGATCTCATGGATCCGGCTCAGCACAAGCTGGGTCAAGGCATCCTGTTCAGCAACTTCCACCACTACAATAATATCGGGCTTGCCCCAGCAGGGATCGATGGTCTTGATCTGCTTGATCCCGGACAACGCCCGAACCACATCACTCGTGCGTCCTGGCTGTACATTGATCAGCACGTAGGCCCGATCCGACATGATTCTCCCGCCATCGACTGGAGCATGAATCGTACAAGGCACCGCAGAAATAGTGGAGTCAGCGCCAACGTAGCGAATGCCCGCCGCATCTGTCAATGCAAGAGTGCCCGCAGACGATATGGGACGCGTAGCAACGGCAGATTTGGTTTTCTTCATTCTCACCTCATTTCGGGGCGACCAGTACGTCGACAACAAATGAATCATTCACGCTCGTGAGACTCGCTTCAAGGCCTTGCGCGTTCCCGATACGGCCATCGGGATCGTACATAAAACACAAGAGCGTGGTGCAATGGCCGTGAAATCGATATCGTGCTGCGTCAATCCGAAGTTGGTCTGTGAGGTCTTTGGCAGTAAGACCGGAGCGTGTTTTCTTGACGATCACTGCAAGACGACTCTCGTTCAGCAAGAGTGTTGTGCGCGGGGCTCCACTTGAATAACTCGGCGTCCATTCATCCGTGTCGATATTGTTGAATTGAATCCGTAGAAGTGCATGCAGTAGATCTTGCGCATCGACCTCGTCTTCCACCTGTAACGTCGCTCGATATTCCCCACGGAGTCGCAACTGCCTGACGACGGCGTGGAATCGACGACAGACGGCCTTCACAAGTTCGACAGGGTCCGATCCGGCATGCGCACGTTGCGAGCCGGACTCCAGAGGCAAGGAAGAGCTGATCGGCATCGAGGGATGCGGCTGCAGATTCGGAAGGACGGGAAGCGCCTCCTGCATCTTGGGCTGAAGGCCGGCGGGGGGAATTGGATGCACGCTGGGCTCCGGTTCACGTTGTGGCAGCTGCGGCGGCCGGCTGACATGGGATATGTCTGCCGGCATGGTCTGTACCGCTTGTGATGGCGATGGCTGGGGCTCCGGAGTGACCGGAGCCACTGGTTGCGAAGGGGTATGCGGCATCGCCATCGCAACCGAGACTGGTGAACTCGGTGATAGTTCAGGCACAGATGTCGACGCACTCAGAGGCTCAGATTTTTGCGAAGCAGCCGGAGGAATCGGAGGGGCCGGAGGTGGACTCGGCACGGCAGTAACTGGGGCCAGGTCGAGGTTCGTCGTCATGGTCACCGGCTGGAGCATGATCGGTTCTGTTTGCGACATGATCATCTTCACCGTCGAGATCGATGCCGGCACTACGGCCATCTGTTGGCGTGCGGGTGCTGAGATCGGTGAGGCCGACGGCGATGGAGGAACTTGTTGTGGGGAAGGTCCTCCTTGCAGATCACGTTTTTTTTGCTCAAGCGTGGCAATTAGGGTCTTGATCAGGGCAATGCTCTGCTGCGTACCCTCAGGGCTGTCCATGAGAAGTTTGTGGTGCCGATGCTCTTGGAATTCAGGGGATTTCTCGCCAAACGTGCGGCGAATGCACTCGCGGAATTGCAATTCTGTTCTCGCCCTGGCTGCGTCGAGATAGGGGAAGCCTTCTCGGCCGAGATCTTCCACCTGTGCGAGAAATTCCTGGAGGTTTCCGACGCCCCGAGTGAGCTCTTCAATCGTAGCGGCTTTCAGCCGCACGCGAGACGGTTCTGATGTTTTTGCTCGTGGCATACAGTCTGGGGAAAGTCTAGCCCAGCCTTCACAACCTGGCAAGAAAACATAGGAAAGCGGACGATGGATCTCGAAACTGGTTGAGGTAGGACGACGTGGGCCCGGCTATCACAGGGGCTAACCAGTAGCCAGACTGATGAGGAGCGAAGCCGACTACGATGACATCGACATGTTTCTGGGCTCCACCTTCAGGTCTGGCCCTCGTACGGTTGAGACGATTGCAGCTATTCCCTGTTCGAGACGATTCCCCTCCATCACGGGATCAAGGACGTTTCCGCAATTGAGGCAGCGCCAACCCGCCAGCCACATATCTTCCGCGCTCTCCATGAGATCTAAGAAGTGATCTTTCGCCATACAACCCTGGCAACGTGTACAGGTCATGATGCCCTCTTTGTGTGCCGATCTAGCCACAAGAATACCGAGTCGCCTCGGAGTTGGTTAGACCTAAAAGAGGTACCTCAAATGAGGGAGTCGTAACGCAGTCCATATTATTTATGACGGTTCGTCGTCCCCCCACTCCACCCTCCACCGTACTATAGGGAAGGAAGGGAGGAGACGCGAGCCCGACACGATTCGAAGCTCGAACGGAGATAAATAGTGTTCTGCTGCCTATTAGCCTGGGCGCGCTCTAATGCCAAGTGCAACATTTTTGGGAGAAAATGTTGCATGGGAAATATCTACACACAGTTGAGCCTCGAAGAGCGCACCATGATTCACACACAACTGGAGATGGGGCTCACGCCAGCGGCGATTGCCCTGGGGTTGAATCGGTCAGCCTCCACGCTGTCTCGCGAACTCCGTCGAAATGGCTGGACTCGCCCGACGACGCGTCGCGGCCCTGGCCGACCTCCGGTGGCCGGCGGCTACCGTGCCGTCGCGGCCCATGCGCGCGCCCAGGCCTGCATGGTCCCCCCACGCATAGCGCGCCGCTTGCGCCCAGGTACCGCGTTGTGGGAGCAGGTCACCCGCTACCTGAAGGCGGGCTACTCGCCTGAGCAGATTGCTGGGACACTGGCGCGTGTGCATGCCGACACGCCCGCGCTGCAGGTGTCTCACGAAACCATCTACACCGCCCTTTACGCCATGCCACGTGGCGCATTGCGGACCACGGTGATCGGCTGGTTGCGCTTCGGTCATGCCAAACGACGGCCACGCACGCGAGGCAAAGACCGGCGGGGACGGATTCCGGACATGATCAGCATGCATGACCGGCCACCTGAAGTTGAGGAACGGCTGATACCGGGGCACTGGGAGGGCGATCTCATCAAGGGAGCGCAGAACCGCTCGGCTGTCGGGACACTGGTGGAGCGCACCAGCTTGTTCACGGTGCTGTCCAGGATGGACAATGCCAGTGCTGAAGCAGCGCTGGGCGGATTCAGTCATGTGCTCAATCGGATCGGGGCGCAAGTGCGTCTGTCGCTGACAGACGATCAGAGCCGAGAAATGGCGGCGCATCAACGGCTGACGGAGGCCACTGGGGTGACGGTCTACTTCGCCGATCCGCACAGTCCTTGGCAGCGCGGCATCAACGAGAACACCAACGGCCTGCTACGGCAGTACCTGCCCAAGGGCAGCGACTTGAGCGGCTTCACGCAGGCAGAGCTGGATGCGATTGCCTGGACACTGAACACCCGACCACGCAAGTCGCTGGGCTTCAGATGCCCCGCGGAGTTGTTCACCCCGGACGCATTCGATTTCAGGCAGCATCATGCTACGCTTTTTGCACTTGGTCATTGAAACCGCCCTGGATTATTCACGAGAATTCGCGACGAAACCGCCGAGACGCCACGCGAGACGGGCGCGCGGAGCCCCGAAGGAAGAAGGCATACTTGAAACAGTATGTTGACTGACTGAGCGGCGAACCCTCCTGCGTTCAGGTGCGTGGTCACCGCGCTTGCGAGGTCGAGCGCTCTTTGTATGATCCTGGGGCGAAGAAAGAATACCGCAATGAGTTCTGATTTTCGTATCGGCGGGTGCAGTAGAAGTCTTCGTGAATAATGCGGGCTAGGTGGTTGGTGCGCCCTGGCGGACCAATAGAAGGTCGTGGAGTCGCGCCATCACTGCCGGCTCCATCGGACCAAACTTGACTCCGAACTCTTGATTGCGCGTCCATCGCACATAGGCGCAGGGGATCTGAATAGGTATGGCAGATTCACCGACCGATAGTCGGAGGGCAAGGCGCATGCCGACATGGACTGGATAGGTGCCGAGGATTTTCATTCCATCGCCGGAAAGATCCGTCATTGTTTCCTTCTCCGTAAAGTTCTGTCCAAGGGATTCCACAACGCACGGGTTAGCTAAGCGGCTTCTTGGTTTCGAGATGCTTCGCTTCGACACAGGCGCTCCTTTCTCAAGATCGTTCGCTGGCTCAGAATGAGTATACGCAACCGTACGTGGCGTGCAAGCGAATTTGAACTCCGTATCGGTGAGAGGAGATGTGCATTGTGAGCACAGATGGACATCGTCGGTGGCATTCATGACGAACGCACGAAGCAAAGCCCGAGGGATAAGCACGCGTGGTGTATAGGGCGCGATGTTCCTGGGGGATCGTGGGCCGATATGACGTGAGCGCGATAAAGAAGCCGACGGCACGAGCGATTTCTGTTTGGTGCCCCCGATACGAATTGAACGTACGACAAACGGTTTAGGAATGTGCGCAAAGCACTTTTGAAAAGGCTCGGTGTTTCAAATGGTTTCCCCGTTTTTTATTTGAATACCGAAGCTTAGGAACTTTCCAACGGCTCTATTGATTCC
>DATHTZ010000658.1:0-3362 GCA_035462675.1 Nitrospiraceae bacterium
ACGCTGGACTCCGAACCAGGGCTGACACATTTTTTCCCGCTCGATTGTGGGTTTCCCCTGCGGGCGGTGATTACGAGGGGGGCCAGAGAAAAACTTGGTCTGGAAACAGGTTCAGTCGTTGTGGCGGCGATCAAAGCCGGCGCTGTGCATTTCGTGCTGAGATCGGGCTAAAACATGCCCGCGATGCCGGTAGAGATTTTTTCCTGAATAATCGGCGTGGCTTCAGGAACGTTGAGATCTTTCTGGCGGACGTGACCCACCATCCTCATCTGCTGCACTTTCGGTTCAGCTGTTGTTTGCCCTGCCATCGGCTGGACTAATGGCTTGCCCATTTTACGATCGGTGATCTGCACGTCGGCCACGCAGAGGTAGGTGATGCCCTCTTCCTTTGGAGTCTGTTGCATCTGCATACCGGGAAAGCCTCCTCGCCCACCACTCATAGCCATGGACTGCGCCATCATGGCGTTGATGTCCGGCATTCTTCCGCCCATGGGCATCATGCCCATGTTGGTCATACCCCCCAGCCGCATTCCTCTCCCTGTGTGATCGCCTTCCAGTAAATTGGCAGAGACCATGGGGGCGCCGCCGCTGCTGACGCCGGCGCCGAAGCTCGCTCTCGCGACAGATTCCGGCGTGACGCCTTCGGCAGCCCTGTGACAATAGACGATCTTGGCTTGGATCCAATAATTCGCCTGTTCCGGATCTTTGGTGACCTGGTAGCCCTTGGTCGTGAGTTTGGTGTGGATGTCGGTGAGCGTGATGTGTTGATTTTCAGAAATGTTTCTCAATTGGAGATAGGCTGTCCGATTCATGCTGGGGTCGAGGAACACCGTATTGCTGTTCATGAGGCCGGATCGAATGATGTTGGAGCAACCGGTTGTTAGGGTGATGAGCAACAAGACCGTGAGGGGTAAGGGGTGAAAGATCAGGGGGCTCAATAGGATATTCATCAAAAGTTGCCTGCCACGGCGGCGCTCAGTCGCTGTTGCAACAATGGCGTGGCTTCCGCTTCATCAAGTTTTTTCTGGTGCACATCGGCAGCAAGACGAGTCTGGTAGACGCCGGGCTGCGCGCTACTGCTGAATTTTCCTGCAGGAGGCGCAACTGCGGCGGCACCTTGCTCTGTAATCTGCAGATCGGCAACGCAGGCATAATTCGTATCGTCCGGCATCGTGGGTGTTGAGGGTCCGCTGAACAGACTGCCCACCGCGCTGCCGATCCCCTCAATGGCATTGAGGCCCATTGAAGCAGCGGTGCCGACAATCGCACCTTGTGGTCCCGCCATGCTGGCCATACTGGTGAGACCGTGTAATCCACCCATAACGGAGGAACCGATGCCCGATCCATAACCACTTGCGACAATGGATTCCACCGGCATCTCCGGCTTCGTGACATTGCAATACACAATGTTCGCGAGCACGATATAGTACGCTGCGCTGGGATCTTGGATGATGTGATAGCCCTTGGCCGTCAGGCGCGCCCCGAGGTCTGTGAGTGAGACGTCTTGGTTGTCGGAGGAGTTCCGCGCTTGAATGAAGACGGTGGTGGCGGTGCTTGGCGGAAGAAAGAACGTGGTGCTGGTAATCAGATCGGTGTCTTTAATGTTGCCGGCGTACGCGGTAAGTGGAAGACTCAGAAGTACGGGCAGCACGAGATACCGCATGACCCACCTCCTGCTCGACGAGTGGGGGGGATTGTACGCGGAACGTTCATCGAACGGCAACAGCGAACCCGCACTCCACGTCCGCTTCCTGTCGGTCTGGCCGAAGCGTAGTCTGGAGATCCCATCACAGCGTTCGGCTCTGCGGCATTGAGCCGGCTTATCAACGTTCCCTGGTTCCATTGAAGATGTTTTTCTCATCAAGTAGGTCCCAGGTTTACCTCGCTAAGCTGCATCGGATTCTTCGGTAGGATGATAGGGGGAGCGTTGTGGTCGGAGCCGTCGAATTTGATACGGGGAGCGAAGTGGGTTGATCGGGAGGACCGCCTTAGCCCGCATTATTCATGAACACTTCTGCTGCAATTGCGGATTCGCCGCTGCGACAAGCCTGGCCGCGGGTGGCCCGGCGTCCAGGCAGGCGGGCTCGCCGTTCGATCGGCCAACATACTGTTTCAAGTATCCCTCCCTTCCTCACGACTCCGCGCACCTGTCTCGCGTGGCGACTGTGCGATTTCGCGACGAACCGTCATGAATAATGCGGGCTAGGCTATGACACCTTGGCATTAATATACTTGACTCAGGAGACTAAATAGGGGTATCCTCTGACCATCAAACACGGAGGACGCCATGAGCCAGCCACTACCAACCACTCTTCAAGAAACCATCCAGTACTTTTCTGACAAACAACGCAGTATCGACTTCGTTGTGGCGATGCGCTGGCCGCATGGTCCGAGCTGTCCTCGCTGTCAGTCTCCTGAATACAACTACCTCAAGACTCGTTCGCTGTGGGAATGCAAAGGCTGCAAGAAACAATACAGCGTCAAGGTGGGAACTATTTTCGAGGATAGCGCCATCGGGCTGGATAAGTGGACATGTGCCATGTGGATGATCGTCAATGCCAAGAATGGAGTGAGTTCATATGAAATTCATCGGAGCCTTGGCGTCACTCAAAAGACTGCATGGTTCATGATGCATCGTATTCGGTTGGCCTTACAGAAGGGCTCAATTGATCGTAAGCTGATGGGTGAGGTGGAAGCCGACGAGACCTTTATCGGCGGGAATGCTCGCAACATGCACAAAGACAAGCGTCTCAAGGTGCTCCGCAATGAAGGCAGTTTCCGAAAGGCTGTGGTGATCGGGATGCTAGAGCGAAAAGGCGAGGTCCGTACCGCTGTATTGAATCGCGCTTCCGGTAAGTTGATTGAGCAAGCTGTGCGCGAGCATATTGCGACTGGTTCCACTTTGTTCAGCGATCAAGCGCCCGCATATGTGAAGGTTGGCCGAGACTACGCGCACAACGTCATCAACCATGCTGAAACCTATGTGCGTGGCAACGTCCACACTAACAGCATTGAGAACTTTTGGAGCCTGTTAAAGCGTGGGATCAAGGGAACCTATGTGAGCGTTGAGCCGTTCCACTTGTTCAGGTATCTCGATGAACAATCGTTCCGCTTCAACACCCGCAAGAGCAATGATCAAGGCCGTTTCATGGAAGCCATGTCAGCCATCGTTGGCAAACGCGTTGAATACAAGGAACTGATTGGACAAACGGCGCTCTAAACGTGGGAAACCGGATGATTACAGACGGCAAAGAAGAGGGAAAAGATCCGCTTCATAGTTCAAAGAGCCTCGTCAATCATGCAGAGAGACGTATTGGTGAGTTGAACGGCATCATCGACGATTTCATCAAAACAAATCCCTG
>DATHTZ010000659.1:0-5438 GCA_035462675.1 Nitrospiraceae bacterium
ATGTAAGGGCCTCCTTCTGTCGAGCAAGGTTCAAAAATGACTTGCGCGCAGTTATGGTGGGAATAACAGGTGGCGCGAGTCTCAAGAGCGCAATATCTGGCCCCCATTCCGAGACCTCCCCTTTCCACAACTCTTTCGCACAGATAGAATTACGTAGCATCATAAACGATGACTGTTGGTCCGTGAGAACTAGGCCGATCTGCTCCACCCCTCTGGTCGCCTGCCAGACATGAGCGGCAGTCAGGATGTAAGAAGAGCCTTCGATCTCCACCAGGGTTCCGGACCCGATAAGCCTAAGACGCGGCTGTGGTTTCTCTGGCAATAGCACATATAGCGCAACAAGGTAGTTCTTGAGTGAAAGAATGACCTCATCCAACACTGCCTGCGGAATATCTCTGGATCGAATTTCACTGCTCACATGTCTCTCCCTAGTGTGTTGTAGAAAATCCTATGCGCTTTTTCAGGGCAGTACAAGTACGGTATGTGCAGTCAGTCTCGAGAAACGGGACCGATCTATGAGCGATCGGTCCCGTTTCCATACTCTCAGGAAGCATGTGGCATTGAGCAACTTGCGCCGGAGCGGCAGGGCTTGATCCCTCACGTGCGTGCGTCAAACTAACAATGGTCCCTCCAAGCTCGCTCGTTCGTTCTTCAGGAGGTGGTCTGGTTGATCCTCTATTGCGCGCGTCGAACGAGGCCCTTCCGAGGGCGCGCGTTCCGCGAGCAGGAGGACGACCAGGCCGCCTCCCCCTCCGCTTCAGAGCGCCCTGGATGGGGTGCCGCGAGAGGCGCGGAAGCGAGAGGGCGTACCAACTCCGCCAGCAAGTGGGGTAAGAGCCTACTCTTTGCTATGCTAACCGGCACGCACTAACTTTGTGCGTGTCCGAGTTGACCGCGCACTCGACGGTCGTGAATGATGCTGGGCATAGGCGTCGAGCAGTCGCCGGATCATGCGCTGGTACTGCGTATGATGCTTGCGGGCTTCTCCCTTGAAAAACTCCACGCTTCTCTTGCTCAGCGCGATGGTCACTTTGATTCCTTCCTCACGAAAGATGAGTTCCTCAGGGCGAGGCAAGAAATCAGGAACGACTCTGAGGTCTCCGAGAGGTTCGTCGGTGTATTTTATTTTCCCGCTCATAGATTCGCCTGCCTTTCCGCCAGTAACCGGCTCCAAAAATCCGATTCGCGTCGTTGCGAAAGGTGAACCGCACAGTCTGCAGCGATGATCTGTCAAGCAATGCTCCATCATTTTTCCCCATGCCCATGCCCGTCCGACTACAAAAACACCTATGGGGAAGCGGTCAGGTGTGTCCGATGGCTAGGCTGCACTTTGCTTGAACGATGCGACGAGCACACGCTTTGCCTTGCCTAGGCTACGGCGATTCTTGCGAATGCGGTCGAGTTCACGGGCTGTATCGGCAGTGAGGTACGACTCATGACAGCGAGAGCAATGGACGATTGGAATGTTCTCGATGACGACGAGATTATCGCCACGGCCAAAGCTTTTTGTGGTCTTCTTGACGGCGGCTGCCTGAGCACCGCAGAGTTCACACTGCATCATTCCTCCTCACGATAGACGGTGATTACGACCACCTTGCCTGTTGGTCCCATCTTCAACACCACGTTCACAGGTTCACCGGCACAGTCCGTTCCAGCAAATACGTATTTTCGCTCCCTGGTCGCACGATCGACTTGCCGCTCGACAATTTGGCCCGTCAAGATGGTATTCTCGATGTCTTCGTCAAGGACGTCGTCCTCACCCATCTCTTCAAGTGCATGAATTGTGAGGATGTACTGGCGCTTTCGGACGAGTGAGCGGAATCTTTTTAGCGCTTGCTCGAACATCCGAAAACCATTCTACGCTGCACCGTTCCGGGGCTCAAGGGCAGTATCACATGCGGTCTCACTGATGAGTATACTGACCGGCCTGGTAGACATCGACAGGCTGACGACTGCGGGTGATTCTTGCGGCTGTTCGACCACTTGCCAATGCTCAAGTCCGAGAAACGGGACCGGTCTTTGAGCGACCGGTTTCGTTTCCACACTCACAAGGAAGCATGTGGTATCAAGCGACTTGCGCTGGAGCGGCAGGGCGTATCTCGTACATGCGCGGGGCCAACAGACAATGGTCCCTCCAAGCTCGCTCGTTTTTTCCAAGAGGTGGCCTGGTTGATCCTCTAATGCGGGCGTCGAACGAAGCCCTTCCTAGGGCGCGCGTTCCGCGAGCAGGAGGACGACCAGGCCGCCTCTCCCTTCTGCTTCAGAGCGCCCTGGAAGGGGTGCCGCGAGTGGCGTCACGATGTTCCCACTCCACACCGCCGTGCTGTCGTACCGCTGACGGATTAGCGGCTTGTTAGGCGAACCTCCCCAATCCTCTCAAGAAAGACGCTGGCGCCATTTGTCTGGATCGCGGGAGGTATGAAATACACTGTAGACGGTTACGATACCCTCGACATACTCGTAGAAGACCGCATACGGAAAGCGGCGCATCAATCCCCGTCGATAGTTCTCGTGGACAAGAGCATGCAACTCGGGTGTACGGCGGATCGCTTCAATACACGCATCGACGGAACTTAAAAATTCCTCTCCTAAGCCGATCCGTCGAGCCTCGTACCAACCGTACGCCTCTGCCAGGTCTTGCTCGGCCTCCGGCGCAATGATTAACTCAGCGGGCATAACGGCTTCGGACCCTTTGCTTGACGTCTTCCCATGTGAGTCCGGAGGCCGGGTTTTGCGTAAGGTTGGTCTTTCTCCGGGCCAGTTCCTTCTGTTGCCAGTCATACACTGGCACTGCATCAGGAGTGGCCGCGAGATCATCCCACAAATCTTCCACAAGCTGCAGTTTTTCAGACGGGCTCAAATCAAAGATCGACATATTGGTTGGGTTCATCTGCAATCCTCCTGCAATGATGTCCAGCACGGTGAATCATCCAGCCGCCTCACTATTGACTATACTGACCGGCATAACACGCTCGTTCAACTTGCAAACTCTTGATCTCATCTCACGTCGGCTCAAAGACTTGTCAATGCTATCCACAGCACGAGCTTCGCACGATCTACCGGTCGGAGATGGATTTGAGGGATCAGATCTATTTCGTTCCATTGGTTGCAGTAAATCCTATACGCTTGTTTCATACAGAGCAAGAACGTACCGCCACCTGTCCGAGAAACGTGACCGGTCTATGAGCGGCCGGTCCCATTTCCATACACTCAAGGAAGCATGCGGCGTTGAGCGACTTGCGCCGGAGCGGCGGGGCTTATCTCATACGTGGGCGCTCTTTTTCACCCGCCAACCCCGGACGCGCCGAGACGCGCCCTTTACCCGTCGCGAGAGCCTTCCGACTCCTTATGCTTTGTCTTAGCGGGAATGGCCGAGGCTGCCCTTTACTGCGCGCATCGAGCGAGCACATTCTTATCGTGCGCGTTCTGCGAGCAAGAGGGGCACCCTGGCCGCCCTCTTCCCATCCTTCCGCTTCAGAGCGCCGTGGAAGGGGTGCCGCGGGAGGCGCGGAAGCGAGAGGCTGTATGCTTCCTTCGTCCTGATTGCGAAGGTTTAAACAGGTCGAATGATCTGCACTGCCGCATCACATTCAATTCTCCCAACTGGTGAGACTTTCCCGTCTCGCTCCTTGCGCACAATCCGCTCGATCTGGACGATGGCGCCGCGATGCCAGCTATCGAGAGCCGCATTATGAAGAGAGGTCTTTCTATCCAGCCGCCCGACTTCAGGCCGGCCTGTTTCATTGCAGAGCCAGGCTCGCTTCTCCCCCTTCAATTCTCGTAGCTCGCTCACGACCCGGAAAATCTCCGGGCTCCGCGTCACAATAGTGCGTCCATCTGTGCGCAACAGCAGATAGGAAAACTTCAACGCGTCTTTGATAAATCCTACTTCCCGATCGAGCGCAGCAATCGTAGGAGGCGTCTGCCACGGTCGCTCCTCATGACACCAATCGTCTGGATGGTCTAAAGCGGGACAGGCTCCCTCGTGCAGGCAGGGGCTATAGACGGTACAGAGGCCCTGCTTGAGCAGGCGATTGCGCATTTGATGCAGCGCCCTGGCCGTCTGCCGCAAGGCAGGCTCTACAATCATGATAGCGCCGTTCGGTGTAAGAAACGGCAGGAGCTGTCCGACAACCGCAGCCCGCTCTGCCGGAGGGTCGGCCGCTGTGGAAAACAATTCATTGAGGCAGTTCGCGATAATAATCAGGTCGTATGGCCCACCTCTTACAATCTGCTTACCAAGATCACCTTTGAGCGGATGTTCTAGATTGCCCTCGATACACCGGAGGCCTGCATCGGATATTCCAGCCTCTTGGCAATAGGCCTCCCACAACCTCTTCGCGTCCTGCAAAGATGCCTGAGATGCATCGGCAGCTAGGACCGATACTAATTTCGCCCGCTCTGGTCTGCGGTGCCATAGCCAATCCAGCAAAGCTAAAGCCCCAGTCCCTGGGCCACAGCCGAGATCGAGCACAGCCATCGGACGGTCTGGCGTTTCCTGAATGATGTCGTTCGGCAACTCATCCAGCAAGACTTGGACTTTGGAAAGGTTCACTGGGAAAAAATACGACAGATAGGCAGCAGCGTGGGCAGGATCATCCAGATAACGGGGCGACAACAATGGGCGTGAGGTTGTAAACAAACGTGAGAGGTTCACAACCGCCTGTCCCAATACGTCACCACGAAGATTCCTTTCTGGCGATACCTTTGCCAGAACCCTTAGAATTTCCGATGACAGGCCAGCCAGTTTCTTCTCGTTGAAGGGTTGCATGAGCATAGTGTAAGCTGATGGTGATAAGGAGGACAACTATGACAGACGCAATTCTACTGGCCTATAAAGATGTCGAGAACTCAATGGAACGATTCACCATGCTCCTCCAAAGCCATGTGGAGACGATGGGTGCAGCTCCTTCCCATAACCCCGACCAAGTCTTCCGCTTGTCGCAAGGCTCCAAGGCTATGAGAGATAGCGCGATGATCTATCTCTCCTATGCTAAATACGTCGCCTATGGAATGCCGGAGAGTGAAGACATGGTGCAAGACGAACTGCAGGGATAGAAGGATGTCTGTCTGGTTCATCTGGTCTATCTAGGGCGTGTTAACACTAACGGTCTTTTTTATGCGATACTGCGTACATGGAAATCACCGACGCTCAGTATCGCCACATCGAGCCGTGTTTGCCAACGCCACGCGGCAACGTGACGCTCGACAATCTGCACGTCATCAACGCCATCTTGTACGTCGCCGAGCAGGGGTGCAAATGGCGCGGTCTGCCCAAGCGGTTCGGCAACTGGCACACCATCTATACTCGTATGAACCGATGGTCGAAGAGCGGGGTGTTGGATCGCGTCTTTGCCCAGTTGCAACACGCTCAGATCATCCGCGTGAAGATCGAAGCCGTGGCCTTGGACAGCACCCTCGTCAAGGTCCATCCAGAT
>DATHTZ010000660.1:0-3201 GCA_035462675.1 Nitrospiraceae bacterium
AAGCATGGGTCACCTCCAGATCACATAGGCAAGTGTATAGCCGGCCCAGACTGCTCCAAGACCCAGCAACACTTGCGCGCCGACATTCATCAGTGCGAGAGCCGCTTCGCCTTCCCGGATCAAATTCATCGTTTCATTGCCGAAGGCCGAAAAAGTCGTAAACCCGCCGAGAATGCCGACAACCAGAAAGGCTCGCGTATCAGGGCCGATGAGGGAACGGGCGTCAAAAATTTCTGACAGGAATCCGATGCAGAAGCAACCGAGGACATTCACAGCCAGCGTGCCGTAGGGAAACGCGATGCTTTGGCTGAGCGTTTGCGCAAAGCCACTGACTACATAGCGAAGGACAGAGCCAATGAACCCACCGGTCCCGATTAATAACAGTTTGGTCATCGTGTGATTATACAAGCAAGGGGCAATGCAGCCGAAATGTAAACCAACCTTGTGAAAATCGCACCGCTCACTGGAAGCCGGCTTGCACTCTCGCTCCACATTATGAAATCAAGTTCAACAGGCAAGCATGCCAAGCATCGGCACAGGAGAACGTCATTCAGGAACATGCCAGCGACTTGGCTACGATCGATACGGGCGTGCAACAACTACCCCGACTACTTCCTCTGTTGCGTCCTTCAGGCCTGAGGCTTCTCTGATGCCGGAGGCGTAGATTCGCTGGAGAATTTCTTGTGGAGAAGTTTTCGTCCGAGGATCGTAATCCCCAATGCGAGACCGAGCGAGACCGGAACGAACAATGCGGCGGCAATATCCGCACTCCGGAGCCACCCCATCTCCTGAAGCCCCTTGAAGATATAGGCCATGAGGCCGCTGAGATAGTAGGCGATCACAATCACCGACAAACCTTCGACCGTGTACTGGAGGATGGCCTGGCTCTTCGTCGTCTTGTCGACGCTCATCAAGAGCGTCAGGTTCTGAGATTGCAGCATGAGATCGACGCGGGCGCGAATAATGGAGATCGTCCCTTCAAAACCGCTGCGAAGGGTGTCCATCCGCTTCAGGAGTTGTTGATAGCCCTCCGCTACCCCGGTGATCCCGCTGAGGACATACTCGGACATCGGGCGGTAGAGGGGGAGCGTCTGTTCGTCGAGTGACGCCAGCGTCCGGTGCACAATCTTGTCGTAGGGAACGGAGGCGGACAGCTCGAAGTGCAACTTACTGGACAGTCGAGTGGTTTTTAACCAGTCTTGCGTCAGCCCATTGAGCCAACGCTGTAGGGCCAGGGCGTCGGCGTGGCCGATATGCTCGCTGATGATTTCACGCTGCTTCAAGTGCACCTGCTCGAACTTGTAGGCCTGATCGATCGCAGCCGAAAACAACGGCTTTTGCATGAGTAATAAGTGGTAGTAGGTTTCGATCCGGACAATGGCATCGACGATGTCTTTCAGATGAGACTTGCTGGACCTGCCAGACCCTACACTGACCCAATAGCGCTCGCGCCCATGCGCATCCGGTGTAAAGCTGGTAACCAGTGCGGTCTCCTCATCGAGAATCCGGCTGCCATACATGACCGGGCCGGGAAATTGTGGGCGCAGCGCCTCACTATCCGGCAACGGCTCAACCAGCAGCACGATATCCAGATGGCATACTTCTGCACCGAGAGCTGTGACCGCAAACCGATAATCAGGAAAGGTCATCGGACCAAAGGCCACCCCCCCAGCGTGGTCAGTGGGAATATGCCAGATTTGATAACTGTAGTACTCCGTGTGCGTTTGCCAGATTACGATCACCCGATCGCCGTTCGCCGCCGTCTTCATCCCATAGCCAAACGCGTCTCGAATCACCATCGCGTCGGCAGAAACATTCAAAGCCTCCAGGAGAGACCTGAACTCGTCGCGACTCGCCGGTCGCTGCACCGGCGGGTCGCTCATGCGAAACGTTTTATAGTGCACGTGCGCAGGGGCATGCAGCCACTCGGCCCAGAGCATCTGTGGCCGCTCGTGCATCTTCCGAATAAGGTCGCCGGCATCCGGCTTGGTAGTCTTAGGCTCAGGCATGCAATGACCTTCAGCGGTGAACAGTGATATGGGAAACAACTCCAGGCTACTGGCTTGCCGGCAACCCTGTCAACTGATGATCAATCGAATATGGAAGAGAAGGACATGCCGCGTAAGGCACTCATGCAACGAAGGTTCTGTTGTATGCTTGGAGCCCTTCCGATATGAACTGTTTTACTGTGGCACACAATCCTCGACGAATTGTGTCGGGCTTGACCCAAAACAATTCTCACTGTATTCCATGTATTCTATCGAATACACCCTGGCTTTTCGGGCCTGCGGCCCCCATGAGGGTTCTTCCAAAATGACTGAATTGTAGAGCAAGAACGGCCTACAGAGGCTAAGGGAATGGCTCCACCGGCTGCGGCAGTGCCTATCCCACTGCTCCTCAGACAAGTAGAGATGCCAAAACGAAAGGACTCCAGCCCCCAGCAATATGTTGAGGGTCCGAGGGGCACGCCCGCTGACAGACAACTCGTTGTAGCAGCGGCCTCGTGATGGCCGTAGAAACCATTATAAGTATTACGATCTACCTCCAGGCCTGTATCATTTCGGATTCTCTCTTGTATCCATATTGATACGTCCACAGCGCGCCAAAAATCTCGCCTCACCCAAAACTCCTCACCTTTTCGCATCTCGATAGGCGGCACTTTTCCGGCATAATAGTTGCTCACTCACTACTCAGTGAACAGCGAAGTTACGCAAAGGAGGGTTGTTCATGGATACTGCGCTTCCCATGGACTTTGAAATTAATAGCTGCACGCCTCAGAAAGACCCACGGCTGCATGATCGAAGGTTGGTCTCTCTCCGCGTCGCAGTGGCCGACAAGTCAGGAATGGCCGAGGGCCAGGTTCTCGACCTGTCTCTTCGTGGGTGTGGGCTGCGTTTGGAAAAACACCTTGTGCGAGGGCAGTATCTCTGGCTCAAAATATACCATGTACAAGGAAGATCAACTCCGGTCTGTGACTTGGTGCGAGTAAAGTGGGTAGAGAATGACCGAGTGGGAGTCGAATTCTTGTATGTCGCGCCCGAGAATTTGCAGCGACTTCGCACACTCTTTGGCGATCAAATCGCTTTTACACTGGAGAATTAAATGCGCGCGTATTGCTCCCCTTACGTGTCCGTCGAACACATCGAGGCAGGAACCCCATCCAGTTCGGCCATAGGGATCGATGTGACGAGTGTCTTGCTC
>DATHTZ010000661.1:0-3538 GCA_035462675.1 Nitrospiraceae bacterium
ATGGCCGATCCATCGGCCTTGAGCCAGGCTTCACGATTCTGGATCGGGGTGATGCTGAAGACTTGATCGCCTTGGTTCGCGCGCAGCTGGGTTTGAACGAAAAAGATAAACGGTTTCCCCGCAAAGGGACGATCGCGGAGATGTTCAGCAAGTCCGAGAACACGTTACGCCCGCTCGACGAGATCGTGGTCGAGGAGTTCGATCATTTTTCGGACCATCTGGAGGCATTGGGTCAGTTGCAGCGGGGATATCAGGCGTCGAAGCGTCAGCGTAAACTGGTGGATTATGACGATCTGCTGGTGTTGCTGCGGCGGCTCGTGATGGAAGACGAAGGAGTCCGGCGGACGATTTCATCGCTGTATCGATACATCCTGGTGGATGAGTATCAGGACACCAATCGCTTGCAGGCGGATGTCGTCCGGCATCTCGCCTTCACCCATCAGAACGTGATGGTAGTCGGCGACGACGCGCAGTCGATTTATGCCTTCCGCGGCGCGACGTTCAAGAACATTATGGAGTTCCCGGCGCTCTTTTCCGGTACGACCATCTATAAGCTGGAAGAGAATTATCGCAGCACCCAGCCGATCCTGAATCTCGCGAATACGATTATTGAAGCAGCGACGGAGAAGTACAGCAAGCATCTCTTCACGAGGAAGCTCGATGGACCGCTGCCGGTTTTGGTGGAGGCGGCAGGGGAAAATGCCCAATCGCGTTTCATTGCGCAGAAGATTTTGGAGTTGCGGGAGGAAGGGGTTCCACTCGGCGAAATGGCGGTGCTGTTTCGGTCGAGCTTTCATTCGTTCGATCTTGAAATTGAGCTTTCTCGCCATGGACTGCCGTTTGTCAAACGCGGCGGGGTGAAGTTTATCGAGACCGCACACGTCAAGGATCTGCTGGCCCATATGCGCGTCGTGGCTAATCCCTTAGATGCTGTGAGCTGGCATCGCGTGCTCATGCTCGTCGAAGGTGTGGGTCCGAAGAAGGCGCAGGATGTGATGGCCACATTGGTGAAATCGGACAAGCCCTATCAGGCCCTTCGTGAAATACCGGGGCGATCGGGGAAAGGGCTCAGAGATTTAGCCTTGACGCTTGAAAGTCTTGCCGGGGCTGGCGATCTTCGTCCGGCTGAGCAAGTGAATCACATTTATGAGTACTATCTGCCGATTCTGAAGACCCAATACGACGACTATCCCAAGCGCACGCGGGATCTGGATCATTTGCAGACGATTGCGGAGGGGTATCAGGGGGTCGAAACGTTTCTGTCTGATCTGGCGCTGGAGCCGCCGGATGGAAGTGCCTCCGGCGTCGAGGCGTCCGATCGCGACGATGAACGACTGGTGTTGTCCACGATCCATTCCGCCAAGGGACTTGAGTGGCAATGTGTATTCGTCATCTGGATCGTGGATGGAAGATTTCCGTCGGTCTATTCGTTTCGTGAAGATGAGGGCCTGGAGGAGGAGCGCCGGTTGTTCTATGTCTCCGTGACGAGAGCCAAGCGTCATCTCTACCTGACTTACCCGATCAATGTGTTCGATAGGGGAAGTGGCATGGTACTGTCGAAGCCGTCCAGGTTTTTGGACCCTGTGTCACCTGCGCTGCTGGACCAACTGGTCTTGATGGAGGAAGGTGGGCAGGCAGACTGGTATTCTCGCGACGATCATTGACAGGATGCTGAAAAAGCCCGCCAGCGTCGTTCTCGCATCTTTCAGATCCTCAACGTACCCCAGAGGGTACGCTTCCGGTCTTCACTCGCTGCGGCCTTGCTGGACGACCTTTTTGAGCATCCTGCGAGGGGTGTTTCTATTGTCACAGACACATAGGCCAACTCTCATGTTTCCAAGAAATGGTCAAAGTGCAATTCTTGATACTCAATCGAACATTCAACATTGCGCATTATGGTCATGAGTAATGAGGGCTAAGATCGATGATGCGTACGTTGCGCAGAGTGGTCGCGATGGGACTCCTCATGGGCGGACTTCTCTTCGCGCCGAATGCGGGGATGCCAGAGGAGCGTCCCGCGTCAGCCGACCGGATGTGGCATCAATTGCTTCGCGAGGCTCAGGAGCTGGGTCTCCCGACAAAATTTCTCAAAGCAGTCCCACCGAGCTTCGTACGGTTTGAATTCGACGAGTTGCACAGTTATGCCGCCGAATACCACCCCGGAGAGCATCGGATGGTACTCAGTCGTGCGCTCTCCTTTAATGGAGCTGGAGCTACGTTGCGTCCGCTCGGGCGACTCACCCATGCCCAGATCGAAACGCTCTACCATGAACTGTTCCACGCCTATATCGACTACCTGGTTACGGCGGCTGAGACATCGCCCGAGGTGGCGTCGGATCCTGTGCTCGCTTTTGCGAGAGTACAGCAGGGTTGTCACTATGGAGCGGTGTTGATCACACCGGTCATGCAGAGGAAGGGTGACACTGAGGAACGGTTTCTGACCGAACGTGAATCCTGGGAAGCTCTCAACGAAACGTGGGCGGTATTTGTCGGGTGGATCGTGTGGAACCAGTTGGAGCTTACCAATGGCGCTGGACGATCGATCCAGAAACCAGGAAAAAGTCAGGATGAATGGATACGTCGTCTCAAGAATGCCGATCGGGAAGGAACTCTCCGCGGGTATTACGAGCCAGAAGATTCAGGTGAACGGGCTGTCGCTCGAAAGCGGTACTTGGCCCCTGCCTCGCGTTTGTCTGAACTAGAAGCCATGGTACTGATGAAGAGTGTCATTGAATTTCCGCCCAACCTCCTGGCCCGTGCGAGGGAGGCACTTTCCGGCTTAGGCCAAGCGGTTGAGCGGTACAATCAGTGCGGATTAGGAGAATACGTATTTCCATAAACCCATGAAATACCTGTGAAGTGGCCAGGAAAATGAGCTTGATTTAACCATAAAAATTATATCAAAAAATGGAAATATGAAAAAAAGATGGCGTGGCAGTGTGGAGTCAGGAAAATTCCTACGGGTAGGCGCATTCTGAGAAAAATAAGATAATTCTGTCTTTTGGTCTTGACATCACCCTACTTCATCAATAGAATCCAGCGTTTCATAAACAAGTCTGTGTCCACAGCTCACTACATTCATCCTTACTCAATAAGGAAAGGGGAGCCGTGCGTGGACCGGCTTGCTTTTCTTTTTTCATCATCCTGATGATTATGAGGAAAGCAATCATGAGGATTC
Organism: Nitrospiraceae bacterium; assembly: GCA_035462675.1. Lineage (GTDB taxonomy): Bacteria > Nitrospirota > Nitrospiria > Nitrospirales > Nitrospiraceae > Palsa-1315. The sequence goes on from DATHTZ010000661.1 coordinate 3,179, forward strand.
TCGGATTTCGTTGTGTCACGTCTGGGGTGTTTCGGGCAGGTACCCAAGTGGCCAAAGGGGGCAGACTGTAAATCTGTTGCCATCGGCTTCCAAGGTTCGAATCCTTGCCTGCCCACCACAAAGAAATAGACGCAGGCAAGTGACGAATGCTGAGCATTGAGCGAATGAGAAACCAGGCTTTGAACTCAGCACTCAATGAGGGGCGGGCGTAGCTCAGTGGTAGAGTTCCAGCCTTCCAAGCTGGCTGTCGTGGGTTCAAATCCCATCGCCCGCTCCAAGAGAAGATGCGAGGCGTTAGGCGTAAAACGTGAAACGTTGAGGAAGTATCTGGGTCGGTAGATTCGGTAGATATGGAGTGCC
>DATHTZ010000662.1:0-9830 GCA_035462675.1 Nitrospiraceae bacterium
GAACGGTTCGCGATATCAGCCTATGCCGTCGGAAGGGGGGCATGCGGACTTTGCACCGAACAATGACAACGAAATTGAACTACTGCGCCATTTACGCAGTAACTATCTGCACGTCAGTTACGAACGTGTGCTGTCAGGCCCAGGCCTGCATGCGATTTATGACTATGTCCGCGACAGCAAAAAGAATGAGCCGACGTGGCTCTCGGAGCAAATCAAAGCCGGCGACCCCGCCGCGGTGATCGCAGAAGCCGGGCTCAAGGGGCAGGCAGACATCGCCAAGCAGGCGCTCGATCTGTTCGCTTCCATCTATGGAGCCGAAGCGGGCAATCTTGCCCTGAAGGGTATGACGCTCAACGGCGTGTATGTGGGCGGTGGCATCGCACCGAAGTTGCTGGCCAAACTGAAAGACGGAACATTCATGAAGGCCTTTACCAACAAGGGTCGCTACAAACGCTTGATGAGTTCGATCCCGGTGAAAGTGGTCCTGAATCAGAAGACCCCCCTACTCGGTGCCGCATCCGTTGCCGCAGCCCTCTCCAATACCCCTGCGTCATGATGGGCAATCAGGATCTGGACAGCCTGAAAAAAGCCGCAGCGCTCAAAGCGGTCGAATTCGTGCGCGATGGGATGGTTGTGGGCCTAGGAACCGGGTCAACAGCTAAGCACGTAGTCATCGCGTTGGGAGAAAAAGTCCGTTCGGGCATGAGACTCCGTGGAGTGCCCACGTCGAAGGAAACGGCTGTGCTTGCCCGGCAACAAGGCATCGTCCTCATCGATGCCGATAATGCCTGGGTGATCGATGTCGCGATCGATGGGGCAGATCAGGTCGATCCTGATTTCAATCTCATTAAGGGCGGAGGCGGGGCGCTGCTGAAAGAGAAGATTGTCGCGGCCTCAGCCAAGCAGTTCATCGTCGTGGTCGACCATACCAAACGAGTCTCGGTGCTAGGGGGATCATTCCCGCTTCCAATCGAGGTGATCCCATTCGGCTGGGGAAGTACGGCGCGAGAAATTGAGGCCCTTACGCGGAGTCGCGTGGTCCTCAGGGAACGGAACGAGGTTCCATTCACAACTGAAGCCGGCAACATGATAGTGGATGTGCACCTCGCACGAATCGACCAGCCGCGGAACCTGGAAATCGCCTTGAACCACATTCCCGGAGTCGTCGAGACCGGCCTCTTTGTCGGACGAACAGACCTGCTCATCGTGGGCACCGCCAATGGAGTTGAGTCGCACCGTGCGACGAGGACATGACTGAGCCGATCAGCAGGCGACAGACCCTACAAGCCTTCAGTCAGCATGTCCGATTTCTCCTGGCCATTCCACTAGCATCGTTCCTCAGCTCGTGCGTCAACAGCTCCCTTGTGCAAACGGCTACTACACGACCGAAAGGTGAGGATATGAACCAGGACGCCTCTACAGACACACTCGATCCATATCGGCTTCCAAGACATGTGGTCCCGATTCGCTACGATCTGCGATTGGAGCCGGACCTGATTACTGCACGTTTTGCCGGACAGGAAACTATCACTCTTACGATTCATCAACCGACCTCTCACATTGTCCTCAACGCCATTGAACTCGACGTTACATCGGCGCAGATTGAGGGAGATTCAGGCCCGGCGAGACAGGCCTCGATGATAGTAGATGAAGCGCTCCAACGCTGCCAGCTCACGTTCTCCGCGCCTCTCTTTCCGGGCACTTGGAGACTCACAATCGCATTCTCCGGCACGCTCAACGACAAGCTCCGCGGGTTCTATCGCAGTACCTACAAAGACGAACGTGGTGTGACTCACAGCCTGGCTGCGACTCAGTTCGAGGCCACCGATGCCCGCCGGGCGTTCCCCTGTTGGGATGAACCGGACTTCAAAGCCGTGTTTTCTACGACGCTGGTCATCGACCCAACACTTACCGCGGTCTCCAACAGCTCAATCACAAGTGAGACGATGGCTGGGGGAAAGAAGGTCGTCCGGTTTGCCGATACGATGAAGATGTCCACCTACCTGGTGGCATTCATCGTCGGCCGGATCGAACCGACCGAACCGGTGATGATCGGCAAAACACCGCTTCGCCTATGGGCCATCCCTGGGAAGAAACATCTGACCAAATTTGGTCAAGAGATTGCGGCGGCGTCCCTCTCATTTTTTGAGAGCTACTATGGAATCCCCTACCCCGGCGACAAGCTTGACCTGCTCGCCATTCCGGACTTTGCCTCCGGGGCCATGGAAAACCTGGGCGCCATTACCTACCGTGAAACGGCCTTGCTGGTCGATCGGCAGAGCGCCACGCATGGAGAATTGGAGCGTGTGGCCGATGTGGTCGCGCATGAAAACGCGCACATGTGGTTCGGCGATTTGGTGACCATGTCCTGGTGGAACGGGCTCTGGCTGAACGAAGCCTTCGCCACCTTCATGGAAATGCTGGCCGTCGACGCTTGGAAACCGGAATGGAAACGATGGGACAGCTTCGGCGGCTCGCGCGCCGCAGCCTTTTCCGTCGACGGACTGCATAGCACCAGACCGATCGAATATCCGGTGCAGGCCCCCAAGGATGCCGACGCGATGTTCGACGTCCTGACCTATGAAAAAGGCGCATCGGTGCTCCGGATGTTGGAACAACACATCGGTCCGACAGTCTTCCGCGACGGGGTCCGCGATTACTTGCGCGCGCATGCCTATGGGAATGCAGACACGAACGATCTCTGGGTATCATTGGGGAAGATCGCCAAACAGCCGGTGCCTGAACTCATGGACAGCTGGATTTTCCAACCAGGGTATCCGTTGGTCACGGCTGAACTTCAGGAAGGCATAGGACTTGTGCTGACTCAACAGCGCTTCACCTATCTGCCCAACCCCTCCACTGTCACATGGCAGATCCCACTCCAGATGCGAGTCGTTGCCGGAGGCAAGACCGGCACTTCACGCATGTTGCTGACGGAAAAGCACACGACCGTTCCGCTCCCCCACGATGGAGAGTCAGTATTGATCAATGAGGGAGGCCATGGTTTCTATAGGGTGCGCTATGCGCCAGACTTGCTTGATCGGCTCCTTAACACCGGCATCGATCGACTCGCCGCCACCGATCGGTTCAACCTTATCAACGACGCCTGGGCCATCACCATCGCAGGCCTCATGCCCCTCACGGACTATCTCGACCTGACAGCCCGGTTCATCACGGAGCGGGACAAGAATGTCTGGGCCGTGTTACTTGAATCCTACTCATTTTTGAACCGGATCATCACCGTGGAGGATCGCCCGGCGCTCGAAGCGTTTGTACGAGGCCGGGTCGGTCCGGCCGTTGCAGACTTGGGCTGGGTCCCCCAAAGCGGTGAGAGCGAGCTGACGAAACAACTGCGGGGTGAACTGATCGGTGCACAGGGTAAACTCGGCAACGATCCGGCTATCCAACGACGCGCAGCTGAACTGTACGGGACGTACCGCAACGACCCGACAGCCGTTGACCCCAATGTTGTGCCCTCGCTCGTCGCGATCCTCGCGCATACGGGTGACGCAATCAGATACGAAGAATTTGACGAACGGTTCCGCACCGCCGCCACACCGCAAAAAGAACGGCGCTATCTGTTTTCACTCGCTTCATTCCAACCCAAGGCATTGCTCGAACGCACCCTCGCCCGCACCATCAGCGGAGAAATCCGTACGCAAGACGCGCCCTTTCTCGTCAGCGCCATCCTGGGCAATGTCTATGGTCGAGAGTTAGCCTGGGCGTTTGTGAAAACGAACTGGGAGAAGATGGACCAATTGTTTCCCAAACAAGGGCTCCGCCGCATGTGCGGCGGGATTATCACCCTCGCCACACCTGAACTCGAACGAGACGTGCGAGACTTTTTCGCCACACGAAAAATCGATCTCGGTGGGAAAACGCTCGATCAGTATCTGGAACACCTGCGAATTGGGGTAAACGTGCGGGAACGGGACGGAAGCGTGCTGCGGCAGTACCTCCAGGCTTTCCGGTAACTGATCGTGAAAGGAGATACACAGAGTAGGGAGAGGCTGGTATGACCATGGCCCATTCGCCTCAAACCCCCCTCTGGGGGGCTTGTCGTCTTGCAGCGGTGTCGCTACACTATTCTCTGTCTTGATCAGGCTGTCGTTGTCGCTCAAGGCCAATTCATGGGAGTGACTGTCCGACCATGCATACCCTAAACTGTCCAAAGTGCGGGACTGCAAAAACGAAATTAGCGCCTCGATCGGGGGTGGCTGATCGGCTCCTCGGCACTTTGACCATCTATCCCTTTCGCTGTCAGCTCTGTGCCCATCGTTTTACCACCTTTCTGGGCAAGCTCAAGACCAATCCTCGCCGCAACTATGACCGAGTCTCAGTCCAGTACCCGGCAGAGGTTCGTCCCATCCGTGATCCCAGCCAGCGCGTCGTAGTTGAAGGGACACTGTCTGATTTGTCTCTCCGAGGGTGTCGCGTACGCACAAGCCAACGCATTCCGATGGGCTGCCAGGTGATGCTGGAATTTCATCCTGCCGAGTACGATGACCCCATCATGATCGACGGGGCCATTGTGCGCTCCCGCTGCGCCGAAGGGATCGGGCTTCGCTTTTCCAGTTTTCTCCGATCGGAAGAACGACGCCTCAGCCGTATCCTCGACCTGCGCCTTCCCGATCCCGCCATCTAATTGTTGTTTTGCTCCTGCACGGACGTTGTCTGGAACCTGCTGCCTCTCTTACTCGTGCCGCAGCACGGCCAACGGCCGTTGGCCGAGAATCCGGTAGGTGCTGGCAAATCCCACAATCAGTGTCAGCAACATCGTGAGGAGGAGGCCGATGCCAAGGACCTGTGGATGTATGGTCCAGGGAAGATCGAACACATACCGCACCAGAGCCCATGCCAAGACACTCCCGAGGGTAAGTCCGATTAATCCCGCGACGGCGCCCAGCAGGGCATATTCCATGGCAAAGGCGCGCGCAATCAGGCTCCGAGTTGCGCCGAGCGCTTTTAGAATGACCGATTCGTAGAGACGCCGGTAGCGTGTCGCTGCCAGTGCGGCTGCCATGACCAACCCGCCGGCCACAACACAAAAGAGCGCCACCGCTCGGATCGCCAGTGAGAGACGGTCGAGAACCCGCGCAAACCCATCGAGCACGTCGCCGATATGGATGGCGCTGATGTTAGGAAATGAGGCGACGATCGCCTGCTGCAACGGCACCTCATGCTCTGCCGAGACCCGCACCGTCCCTACATAGGTAAACGGCGCCCCTGCGATCGAGCCTGGGGATAAGATCATGTAGAAGTTCGTCGAGAAATTCCCCCACTCGACTTTGCGGATACTGCTCACCTCCGCTGACACCGTGGATCCCTGAATATCGAATTCCACGGTCGAGCCGATCGCGAGGCCTAAATGCATGGCCGCATCTTCTTCCACTGAAACCTGTGGAGTCGAGAAGACCTGCCCTGGCTTCCACCACTCCCCTTTGACCAACGTATTGTCTTTCGGTAGTTGGTCGAGAAAGGTCAGGACATACTCACGGGTGAAATACCACTGTTTTCCCCGCTCCTCTTTCCCTTCCGCACGCTTGTCGTCCTTCTCCCCTCCCTCTTCTACCGTGACGACATGTCCATCGATCGCATGGAGCCGCGAACGCACCAGCGGCGTGAGCTCCGGATGCGCTTGGCCAGCCTGTCGATCGACGAGCGACACGAACTCCTGTGCTTGATCTGGCTGAATGTCGATAAAGAAAAATGTCGGGGCATCCGCCGGTCGATGTTCCTGTATTTGGCGGAGCAATGCCTGTTCCACCAGCGACACTGTGACAATCACCATCACGCCGATGCCGATCGCGACCATGATCCCGGTCGCCTGGCTCCCAGGGCGCACGACATTGCCCAAGGCATAGCGAAGGCTCAAGACGCGAGGCAACGGCATCCAGGCCAGCCCTCGCACGAATACCTGCGCACAGACAAAGAGGATTGTGATGGCGAGAGATATCGCCCCGATAAACAGAAGGCCGATCGGCCACGAACCGGCTTGCCACACAGATAGTGCGCAGAGTCCGAGAATGATCACTCCGGCCGTACCGACATTCCAACGATCGGTGAATCCCCATCGTACCCACCATCGTGGCGAGGCGGCCTCACGCTCGACCGTCGCCTGTTCTGCATCGCGCCGGAAAATTGCACCGGGGTGAATGTCTCGAATCTTCAACAGGGGCCAGAGAGTAAAGAGCAACGTCGACAACAGTCCCAGCAAGGCCCCTTTCAGCAAGGGCCAGATCGAGGACTGCGACAACTCCGAGGAGACGCCTAATTGATCAAGGAGGTCTGAGGCAAAGAGAGCAGCGGCGAGGGGAGGCAGCCCTCGTTCGAGCGCGATCCCCAACACGATGCCGGCGAGGCTTCCGACAGATCCCAGGAAGATTGCCTGCACCACATAGGTCGAGACGACTGTGGCTGAGTCCGCGCCGACCGCCTTTAAGGTCGCAATGGTCCGCAACTTGTCCCGCAAGAACGCATGAATCGAGGTCCCGACACCCAGCCCGCCGATGAACAGCGCGGTGAGACCGATCAGCCCGAGATAACGGGAGAGTTGTTCGAGAAATTGCTTCAGCTGCGACTGGGCCGTGCGATAGCTGGATACGCGCGCAGAATCTGCCGCCAGCCGATCGCGCAGCTCGGAGAGAAGTGGGTCCAGCGGCATATCGGGAGGTGTCTTCACGAGATACCGTTCTCGCACTCGGCTTCCAGGTTTGATCAGCTCTGCCGCTAATAATCCTTCCTGTGCAATCATCACCCGTGGGCCCAAGGTGAAGGCATTGGCCATTCGGTCCGGCTCGGTCCGCACGATGCCGGTGATCAGAAACATCGCATGACCGATCTTCAATCGATCTCCGACCGAGAGGCCCATCCGAATCAATAGCGACTCCTGTACCACCGCACCAAAACAGGGATGTCCATCGCAGCGGCCCTCATTCGGGTGGAGCAGAACATCGAGCGCGTGCGTCGAGTCGAGTCTGATCGCTCCGTACAGGGGATACGCCGACTCCACCGCTTTGAGTTCGATGATCTGGGTCGATTGGGTCATAACGGGCCCGGGATTCGCGCGCGCGGCCATCGCGACAAGCTCACTCACATGGGTGAAGACCATGTGTCGTTCGCCCAGCGAGTTCAACACTGCCTGTCCCGCGAGACTCAGCGGACGCGTCAGACGAATTTCGAGGTCGCCCCCTAACAACCCTCGTGCTTCTCTCGTGACGGCACGCTCCATATTCGTGCCAAAGAGCGACACCCCGACCAAGGCCCCCACGCCGATCGCGATGCAGGCGAAGAAATAGAGAAAGTGCCGCCAGGCTCCCCTGGTTTCACGCCAGGCCATCTTGAAGATGAAACGATTCACAGGGATGACTCTGCGACTCGATGGTCTGAGTCGCTGAGGCGGTCGGATTCGATGCGGCCGTCGCGCAACGCGATCACGCGTTCCATCGAAGATGCGATGGCTCGATCGTGCGTGACGAGGACTAAGGTGGTGCCGTAATCGCGATGGAGCGAATGGAGCAACTGCATCACGTGCTGGCCCGTGGCCGAATCCAAGTTGCCGGTCGGTTCATCGGCCAGCAGAATCGGTGGGTGACAGGCGAAGGCTCTGGCCACCGCCACCCGCTGCTGCTCACCTCCCGAAAGTTGGACGGGATAATGGTGCAGACGTTCTCCGAGGCCGACGGTCTGTAACAGTTCCGTCGCGCGATCCTGAGCCGAACGCATCCCTGCCAACTCCAGCGGTACCAAGACGTTTTCCAGAGCCGTAAGGGTGGGAATGAGATGAAAGGATTGAAAAATGTAGCCGATGTGATCGCGACGAAACCGCGCCAAGGCGCTCTCGCGCATTGTCGAGATCTCCACGCCGTTCAACGTGATGGAGCCGGAGGTCGGGCGATCCAGTCCCGCGATAAGGCCCAACAAGGTGGATTTCCCGCTTCCGGAGGGGCCGACGATGGCCACGCGCTGCTTATCGGGAATCTCGATCGTGAGATCGTCGAGGATCGTGATCTGATGGCCGCCGCCGGCCAAGCGCATCGTGAGGTGAGAGAGGGAAATCATATTGTCGGTCTAGCCCGCATTATTCATGACGGTTCGTTGCGAAATCACGCAGTCGCGTGGCGAGCCTGCCCGCCGAAGGCTCGTCGCAGCAGCGAGTCCGCGATTGTAGCAGAAGCGTTCATGAGTAATGCGGGCCAGCTCCCACAGTATCGTCCACGTCGAGCCTATATTATACTGGATGATGATGCGCCGCTCATGGATTCTCACAAAACTATTTTTCTGTCTCTGTCTCTCCTTGCCCCTCCTCTGTGGGTATGACCGAGGGAGTACGTTCGCCGCTGCGTCCTCGTTGGCGAGCTCTCCGCGCGAGGGGGTGGGGTCAGGGATGGGAACCCAGGGGAAGGCGTCACCGGATCGACCGAAGAGACCCGATTCCGCCGAGCGCCCACGCATCGTCGCCTTCGGCGATAGCCTGACGGCCGGCTTAGGCGTGCCACCGGATCAATCGTATCCCGCGCACCTACAACGGAGATTGGACGCAGCAGGCTATGTCTATCGAGTCGTTAACGCGGGGGTGAGTGGTGAGACGACTGCTGGCGGAGTTCGGAGAGTCTCCTGGGCTCTGAACGGCAAGCCGGTGATCGTGATTCTGGAACTCGGCGGCAACGATGGGCTCCGCGGTCTCAGCCTGAAAGAGACGAAAGCCAACCTCGAACGAATCATTCAGCAACTCCAACAGGCCTCGGTTACCGTCGTATTAGCGGGGATGAAGCTCCCCCCGAATTATGGGCAGGACTATACCGGAGGGTTTGAGGCGCTCTACCAGGCCCTAGCGAAGCAATACCGTCTGACGTTGATTCCATTTTTTCTCGATGGTGTGGCAGGCTCGTCCTCGCTCAACCAGGCTGACGGCATTCATCCAACCGGAGAGGGTTATCGCCTGATTGTCGAGAAGGTCTTCCCAACGCTCGAGCCGTTGCTGGAGCGAAACCGGTGAAGGCAGTCTGAAGGCCGAAGTATTCGGTGTGCTTCAAGTCGCGCTTTTCCCGCCCGTCTCGCTTCAGCCAGATATCAGCAATTACAGCAGAAATGTTCATGCGTAACGAGGGGTAAGGCACTCATTGCGCGGCGCTCGATGAGACGCGCCGCGCCGTGGGTCTGAGATGGAAACTGCCTAATACTGAGTCGATGCGAACTAGCGAGATTCCAAAAGCTACTTCTTCTTGCCTTTCGGCTTCTGCGAGGCTTGCTCGGCATGAGCCAGTGATTCCTCCGCATGCTTCAGCGCTTCCTTCGCATGCTCGAGCGCTTCCTTCGCGTGGGCATTCTCGCTTCCCTTTATGGCTTCTTCCAGATGCGTGATGGCTTCTTTCTCGTGCGCGATGCCTTCCTTGGCATGCTTGATTACTTCCTTGACATGCCCATTTTCACCCGCGAACGCGGGACTCGTCATGCCTCCTGCGATAAGACCACAGACAGCGACTGCCATAACGACGGCTTTCACTCGGCTCATAACTCCTCCTTGTGTGATGGTGAACGTGTCATCTGACAGGATCATACATCAGCGGAAAATGTTTACAACTCTCATTTTTCATGACGACTCTCAATTTTTCACCCCGAAAGGCCGGGGACTCGGAGGGAGGCTGGCTCCGAGTCCCCGGGCAGGTCCGGAAGAGAGATGGGTAACTACCGGACCCGTTTTCTACGGCTTTTTACTTCTTTCTTTTCATGGCCCGTGACCCGCACGGGAGTCACTGTGCTCGGCGAACCACGCTGAGCCTTTAGGTGATCGATCTGAGCCCCCGCGATAAGCCCGTCCACCGAGGTTC
>DATHTZ010000663.1:0-6215 GCA_035462675.1 Nitrospiraceae bacterium
CATAGGCAGATCGAGGTGTTCCTCGGTCATAAATGCCGTGGAGATGCCACCGGGCAACAAACCCCGAAAGCGAGCGCCATCAGCCATTCCACCAGCGTATCGTTCCAAGAGTTCACGCGCGGTGGTGCCGAGCGGCAACTCCCACCATCCAGGATTTATGACGCGACCGCTGATACCGTAGATCTTCGTGCCACCGTCCTGACTACGGCTTACACGGTGATACCAGTCGGCGCCATGATTCATGATATGAGGAAGGTTATAGAGGGTCTCGACGTTCTGCACGATAGTCGGTTGTCCCCATAAACCAACCGTCTGCGGAAATGGAGGTTTTGCTCGGGGAACCGCTCGTTTACCTTCCAGTGCATTGAGAAGTGCCGTTTCTTCTCCACAGATATACCGGCCGGCACTGGCATGGAGGTGAAGGTCAAATCGAAATCCCGTCCCAGGAAGAGGCTGACCGAGATACCCTGCCTCGTACGCCTCTGCGATGGCCTGTCTCAATCGTTGGGCAGACAGATGATATTCCCCACGCAGAAAAATGTAGCCGATCTCTGCGTCGATGGCATAGCCGGCGAGGATCATGCCCTCTACGAGGCCATGAGGGTCACCCTCCATCAAGACACGATCCTTAAAGGTGCCCGGTTCCATTTCATCGGCATTGGCCACGATGTATTTTGGTTTCGGCGCATCGGGGCCCATCGGGACGAAGCTCCACTTCGTGCCGGTGAGAAACCCGCCCCCGCCCCTTCCGCGCAATCCCGCTTCAGTCACCAGACGCTGCACGTCCTTGGGAGCCAGCCCGGAGGCGAGGCGTTGGACGCAGCGATACCCACCATCTTTGACGTACTCTCGCAACGTTCGCGTGGTGCCATCCGGATGAATATGTTGAGTGAGTGGTCGTTCCATCTTCAGTAGTTTTGAGTTGTGAGTGTTTAGTGCTGAGTTTTCGAGAACTACAAACTTAAAACTGACCTACTTGTATTTCTCCACAATCTCTTCAATCTTTTCAGGCGTGACGTCACCGTACACATCCTGATCGATCATCAGGGCCGGTGCCCGTTCGCATTGCCCTAAGCATGCGATCGGCAAGACGGTCAGACGCCCATCGGACGTCGTCTGTCCTAGATCCACGTCATAGAGTGTCTTAATCCGTTCCTGAACTTGCTCACACCCTTTAATCCAACAACTGATGCTGTCACACATGAATGCAACATGCCGACCGACCGGTTTGCGAAAGACGAGGTTGTAGAACGTGGCGATGCTATCCAGATCCTCGGCTGTGATCTCGAGAAATTCTGCAATCTCGAGGAGCGTGTCATCCGAAATCCAGCCACGTCGTCGCTGGACGATCAGCAGGGCATCGATGGCAGCCCCCCGCTTGTCAGGGTAATGCTTCACTGCGTCTTCAAGCTCTCGTCGTTCGATATCGCTCAGCATACAATTGGTCTCTCTCGTCTATTTGGTCTATCTGGTTTGTCTAGTCCGAAGCACAAGATAGACCAGACAGACGAACGGTCCAGATAGACATTTTCACCGATCGACATCCGAGAGCACATAATCCACACTGCCCAGCACGGCCAGGAGATCCGAGAGAAGTTCGCCACGCGCCATCAGTGGCACCATCTGAATGTGCGCAAACGAGGGGGTACGGATTCTCGTCCGGTACGAGAGCTGCGACCCATCGCTCGTCAAGTAATAGCTGGTCTGGCCTTTTGACGATTCTGTGGGAATTTCCGCTTCACCGGGTGGAAGCACCGGTCCCCAACTCACTCCGACAAAATGATTGATGAGCGTTTCGATGTCATGCATCGTGTGTGTCTTCAGCGGCGGAGTCGCGAGGGAATCGAGGGACGTATAGTGACCGGATGGCATGGCCTTCAGGCACTGTCGAATGATCGCCAGCGACTGGCGTAACTCCAAGACATGCACGACCGCCCAGTCATAACAATCGCCGTTTGAGGCGACCGGAACTTCAAAGTCGAACTGCTCATAGCCGGAGTACGGACGGGCTTTTCGCAAATCCCACGGCATGCCGCAGGCACGGAGCATCGGACCAGTGGCGCCCCACGCGATGGCATCATCGAGGGACAACACCCCGATCCCGACGGTCCGTTGTTTGAGGATCGGATTGTCCATCACAAGGCGCTCATAGTCATCGAGTCGGCTGGGAAACCAATCGACAAACTGTTGGACCAGTGTGTCCCACCCAATCGGCAGATCTCGTGCGACCCCACCGATCCGGAGCCAATTGGGATGCATACGGCCACCACAAATGGCTTCGGTAATTGCGAAGATCCGCTCTCGATCGTTGAACATGTAAAAGACCGGTGACAAGGCGCCAATGTCCGCCGCAAACGTCCCGTACCAGACGAGATGGCTGGCGATCCGGTAGAATTCGGACATCATGACTCGAATGACTTGTGCCCGTGGAGGCACGGTGACACCCGCCAATCGTTCGACCGAGAGGCAATACGGCATTTCGTTCAGCACACCCTGGAGGTAGTCCACACGATCGGTGTAGGGAATGAAGGAATGCCAGGTTTGCCGTTCAGCAATCTTTTCCTGGGCACGATGGTGAAAGCCAATATCCGGGACGATATTGATGATTTCCTCACCCGCGAGTTGCGCCACGAGTCGGAGTACCCCGTGCGTGCCGGTATGTGCTGGGCCGAGGTTGATGAACATATAGTCGAAGTCGGAGTCGTGGTCGTGATGGGTGCGGGCTAACCCCCAGTCCTCGGGCTTGAATTGCAACGCGTCCTGGGTCATGACCAGTTTCTCCGGCGACAATTGGAACTGCCCGATTTCAGTCGCACGCGAGGGATGATCCTTGCGAAGCGGATACCCTTCCCACCACGAAGGCATGAGGAGGCGGCGGAGAAATGGGTGTCCGTCGAAACGAATCCCGAACATGTCGAAGATTTCTCGTTCATACCAATCGGCGTTTGGCCACAGATCTCTGCTCGACGGCAGGGAGAGCGGCTCACCATCGAGCGCCACCTTGATGCGAAGCGATTGGTTCCGATCAAAGGAAAAGAGGTGATAGAACACGGTAAAGGTTCCGATCGGTAATCCGTCATGATGCCGGCGGATCCGTTCGTCTGTCGCACTCAGGTCGAACAGCATGGGAAAGGGACGAGGAAGTTCAGATTTGACATAGCGGAGCGTCTCACGAAGCCGATGCTTCTCGATCCAGATGGTCGGAATCCCATCCTTGGTGGATTGCACCGCAGTCAAATATCCTTCTGAACCAAAGTGCGCCGTGAGTTCCTCCACCAATCCCGTTTGTTCACCAAGCATGGTGTCTCGTATGGCCGAGGATCGCGGAGTCATGACTTGCCTTTCGGGCGACCGTCCGGCTGCCCTGCAAAATGGGGGGAGAGGAGATCGGTCCGAGGGAGCACATCGATCCCGGGATATTCACGCTGACTCATCCGCTCCGCTCGTTTCATATCCCGCATCGAGGGCATGATGGGCTTCTGAACTTCCTGCGGACCGAAGTGCCAGCTCAAGGGTCGGCGCTCTGATCCAACCATGTTCTGGAGGAGCAGTAGGCATTCCATAAAGGCATGTGGCGGCGGCGGGCATCCTGGCATATACACATCCACGGGAATGAATTTATCGACGCCTTGCACGACAGAATAGGCGTCGAACATTCCCCCGGAGTTTGAGCAGGAGCCCATCGAAATCACCCAACGCGGCTCCAGCATCTGTTCGTAGAGCTGTTTGATGACAGGCGCAACCTTCATAAATACCGTTCCCGACACGACCAACACATCGGCCTGCCGCGGTGAACCCCGCACAACTTCTGCGCCAAACCGAGCGACGTCGTACACGCTGGTCAGACTCGTCGCCATTTCGACGAAACAGCACGACAAACCGAAGTTGAGCGGCCAGAGTGAGTTCTTGCGCCCCCATGCCAAGAGGTCCTGAAGGCGCGCAAACAGTACCGACTGGCCGACGACAGAGGGTAACGAGCCGTCGCCGCCGTCGGTAATACGCACACCCTCGAGTCTGCCATTACGCCACTCTGTCATCGTAGAACTCCTTGATCTCCTTCGCGTGTGGTTTCCGGTGATGACGGACAGGCCGACGTTGAGATTGTGTATTCCAGTCGAGTGCACCGGTCAGCCACAGATAGGCAAGAGATGCCAAAAGAACGGCCACAAAGATGCTCACTTCAATAAAACCAAGCCAACCTGTTTCTGGTACCGCCACCGCCCAGGCATAGAGATACGCCGCCTCCACATCAAAAATGACGAAGAACATCGCGATTAAGTAATATTGCACCGGTGGGCGAACTTGCGCGCTGCCAGTCGGCTGAATACCACATTCATAGGGAATGGCCGTTGCACTGTCGAAGCGACGTTCTGGCTTTTTCCAATGACGTTCGCCAAGCAAGGGTGGAAGTCCCAGCATGACGGCAATCACCACGCCGACACAAAGCCCGTACACACAGATCTGCCAAATCGCGTCATCTACCATGGCAATAACTAACTATGTATTTATGGCAAGAGTGGACTTGCTAACCCTTGGATATCACGCTAAATCAGGTTTGGCTTCAAAAACTGATATTTCTGTAATTGTTTTCGGAGCCAACGTCGGCGAGAAGTGTGCTGAGAGAATACGCGGGGGGGAACGATTCCGTCGGCTGTTCGACGGTTCCTGTACCGAAGCCGCTTAGCAGTCTGCTGAAAAACCCTCTTTTCTTGACCAGCCGGGAGTTTTTGTACCACCTACCATGTTAGTCCTCAGCTCGCAAGCTGGATAGTTTCGGGAGCGGGTGGCAGGCCCCCGAGACTACTGTGCGGACGGAGCGTATTGTAGTGAGTTCTCCAACGGTCCGTCATGACCTGTGCTTCTTTGAGTGTGTAGAACAGCTCGCCGTTCAAAAACTGCTCCCGCATCTTTGCTCGGTGATGCCGAGCTTCCGGCAGGAGTCGAGCACGGCTAGGCCTTTGCCGGTGTCCAGCTCAACCGTCCGCAGATGTTGAATAATCTCTTCGGGCGTATACCGTTTCTTGGGCATGACCCTGACCTCCCTTGGTTGCGGTCCAGTCGAACATTCACCCTGGACCGAATTTACCTGGGCAGGTCAGGAGTAGGTCAAGTTTGCCATTCGACATTGGTCGAGGAAGCAGCCTCACGATCTTCTCAAAGTTGTAACGGAAATATCCTTTTGCATGGTTCGAGAAGTTATCAGAGCGGAGCGGGGAAACCAATTGATCTGCGGTTTGTTAGTTTGCTGCCTCCCACAATCCCTTGAAAAGGCGATCATTTGCAACTCCTACTACCCATTGCTACCTATGTAACCGATGCTGAACCTGCTGAAAAGAATAGAAAGCTAGTGCAAGACAGTTTAGGCGGAGGGAGCAGCGGCTTTGTAAGCCTTTCCAGTACCTCCACGTTAACCCTCGTCAGTAGAGCTGAACGCCTTTTGTAGAGCGGCTTCTCGCTGGTCTATTTTTGCCTCCCTCCATGCGAGAGTTTATAATCGCCTGGAAAATCGTTCGTGCATCTTCCATCAAAGAACCTCAGAGGTACGCATACATGAAAGAGATTGATCTGAAGTGTTGGGAGGAATTTGAGGAACACATCTATTCCCTTTCCCCCGTGAAGGGAAATTCCAAGCAAGTAGAAAATCGCACATACGTCACTCCCATTTTTAGGGGGCATGCAAATGCTTCCTGGGAATTAGAAAGCACATTAGACCGCGTATTTAAGCGTGACGTGGGAATGGAGGAATACTTTAAAACTATCCAAGATGTTCGACCTGCAGTCATTTCGATCACAGGAAAAGAGTGGAATGTTCCAGACGATTTCTATGAGGACCAGTTTGCCCCGCAAGGCATTGATTTTATGGTCTATCTGAGGCATCACGGATTTCCTTCCCCTCTCCTTGATTGGACACGTTCGCCTTTTGTAGCTGCGTATTTTGCATTTCGTTCTTACGAGGATCGGAACGACGGTAAAGTTGCGCTTTTTTCTTACGCCGAATACCTTGAGATAGGGGTAAAGTATCCATTGGAAGATAAAGGGCCCACCATTTATCAATTAGGTTCACACGTAGTGAGAGAAGTGGCCCCGGAAATTTGAACAAGCCGATCAGTGGAGGATCGGCTACCGTTGATGGCGCTGCTGGGCGATGAAAGGGAGCAGACGATGGCAACACGAACGAGACGGACGCATTCAGCGGTGTTCAAAGCCCAAGTGGC
>DATHTZ010000664.1:0-5422 GCA_035462675.1 Nitrospiraceae bacterium
ACCGCCTAAAAGGGCCGCAAGTTCCTCTCCTTTATGCCGATTACGCGTCGCGAGGACCAATTCACGAATCATCGTCTCTTCCTTACTCCAGGTCTCCGATCAGATCTTTTTGCAGCGCGGTGAGAGTCTGAATCCCACTCCATCCCATCGCCATAAACTCATCCATTTCCTGTTTGGCAAAGGGGGTCCGCTCCGCTGTCCCCTGAACTTCGACATAGCGTCCCTGTCCAGTCATCACCACATTCATGTCGACATCGGCCATAGAGTCTTCTGTATAGGCTAAGTCGACAAGAATTTCCCCACCCACCTTTCCTACGCTAATGGCAGCAAGATAATCCGTCAAAGGACGCTTCTTGAGCGAACCTCGCTTCTTCAGAACAGTAAACGCGTCGGCTAGCGCAATAAATGCTCCTGTAATAGACGCCGTTCTGGTGCCTCCATCGGCCTGGATGACATCACAGTCGAGCCAGATCGACCGCTCTCCCATCTGGCCCATATCTGTCACCGCACGAAGGGCTCGTCCGACAAGTCGTTGAATCTCTAATGTCCTGCCACCCTGTTTCCCTTTGACCGCTTCACGCGGAGATCGCTCGTGGGTCGAACGGGGAAGCATCGAATACTCTGCCGTCACCCATCCTTGCCCTTTCCCCTTCAGAAATGGCGGCACCTTCTCCTCAATCGAGGCCGTACAAATCACTTTTGTGTCACCCATTTCAATCAGGACAGACCCTTCGGCATGTTTAATAAAGTTTCGCGTCACCTTTATCGGACGAAGTTGATCTTTTCGCCGCCCATCGACACGCAATAGGCCCGCTGCATTACTCATTAAAATGGCTCCTGTTCATGATGCGGCGCATTATAGTGAAGGCCCTCCAAAAGCGCAATGAAACCGGCCAGGTGTCCCTATCAGCTAGTCCGCCCTTCGGTCAGGGAGAACATTTGTAAACGAAGACGACTCTTTCCTACGATGCGATACGGGCCGGCGTTCCACCTCACTCTTCTAATCAAGATATCTTTGGGTAGGTGTCGAGAAGCTTGGGGAAACAGACGCGGGTCTTCAAACATTTATGCCGATCGGCTTGCACAAAAATACACGGTGTGTGCGGCTAAATCTGTACAGGCTTAGACCGCATCAGGCACATCCCACACTTGAATCTTGAGTAATAATGCGATTGCTGTCCATGAACATACCGTCACAGCGCGGCATCCTCCTGCTTCCAGGCCAAGAAGACGTCACCTGGTTATGAGAACACGACATGCAGCTTTTCATAATAAATTGGCACAAAAGATGCTTTAGTTTTACATTCTCTTGAGACTTCTGAGCGGTGCAAGAGACACGAGCATTCATTGAGCCAATACAGACCCCTTCTTCATCAACATTGATGTAGTATACTCACACATCATGACATTAAGTCTTGACCGATCTGCCCAGCAAGCCCTCTTTGAGCTTAAACGCGTTCTGATCGTTGACGACGAAGAACCGATCCGCCGACTGCTAGGATATATGCTTCAAACCCATGGGTATGAGACGGTTCTTGCCTCCGATGCGCGTGAGGCACGGACACGGCTGGATGAACAACCCTTTGCGTTAATCTTGTGCGATGTGAATATGCCCGGTGAATCAGGTATGGATCTCGTTCGCAATATCCTGAGTCAGCATCCCCACACCGCCGTGATCATGGTGACCGGTCTCGACAGCTCGGTACTGGCGAACGCTGCGCTGGACATGGGCGCCTTTGGATACATCGTCAAGCCCTTCGAATCGAATGAAATCATGATCGATGTCGCCAATGCGCTCCGCCGCCGTCGACTTGAACTTGAAAATCGCCTGCACCGAGAGAACCTAGAAGATGTCGTGAGAACCAGAACGATGGCGCTCCAGCAAGCGCTCGAATGGCTGGAGCTACGCGAAAAGGAGCTGCGTCTTTCTCGAGAGGAGACGATTCAACGGCTCGCCATCGCCGCCGAATACCGGGATAGTGCCACGGCACAGCACATTCAGCGCATGAGCCACTACTGTGAATTGCTCGCACGGAAGCATGGGCTATCATCAGAACAGTGTGACCTGATACGCACCGCCAGCCCAATGCACGACATCGGGAAAATCGGCACGCCGGATCATGTGCTCCTCAAGCCCGGCAAGTTCACGGCGGAAGAATTCAACGTCATCTCCCAACATGCGGAGATCGGCTATCGCATCCTTAACGGATCGGATGCGGAGATCCTCAAAGTCGCAGCCTCGATCGCCTGGACTCACCATGAACGTTGGGATGGCAATGGATATCCGCGCAAGTTGAAAGGCAACGCGATTCCGGTGGAAGGACGAATCGCCGCGATCGCCGATGCCTTCGACGCCCTCACCACACAACGGGTCTACAAGCCGGCCTTCTCCCTCGATCACGCCGTCGAGCTCATGACCAAACATCGGGGTGAACACTTCGATCCCGAGCTCCTCGACATCTTCTTCGCCTCGCTGAACGACATCAAACACATCCATGATCAGTATGCCGACCAATCGCCACGCACCATGATTCGCGAGGCGTAGGAACCTTTTCGCCATTTCGTTGACCGTTTTTCCACCCGCCGATATACTTCTCTCATCTCGTCGGGTACAGCCCCACACACAATTCCCAAGCCCTGTACCCACAACATTCACGCTCTCGAAAGGATTGCCGGTCATGGCAAAGAAGGCAACGGCAGCCCGCAAACAAAAGGCGGCACGCAATTGGATCGCCTATCTGTGCGAATCCTTGGTGACGTCAGGAGTGATGCCGACCTGGGAGGCTGCGACCTATCTGACAGAGAACCTGTTTGGAGAAAAACCAAACCCCCGCCTCTTACGTGCAACCAATGCCTACGAAGTGACCTCTCAATTCCTTCAGTGGCTGTATCATCCCATCGTCGAGGCCGCCTCTCGCGACATCACCTTGCCGGAAGGCGCCACGGTACACGTGTTTACAGATATCAGCCTCACCGGCAACTCTGCCGTGCTCGTCGTCTACGTGTCCGGCGATCACCACCCGCACCAGCTACTGATGCTGGATGCGGCCAAAGCCTGGGAGCTGGTCTTTACCGATTCAGAAGACGTGAATCGCTGGGCAGAGGAACGATATCGGCGGATAAAGTCGGCACTGATCGCGGCGATTGGTAGGCCTGCTCTTTCGAATGTCCTTGCAGAAGCGTCTTAGCCCGCCTCACTATTCAGACGTTCGGTATTGTTGTCACGTAGCCGCTTATCTTCCGGTCGGATCGTAGTTCAGGTTCGGCCCCAACCATCGCTCCAGCACGGAAAGGGACATCCCTTTCCGTGTCTGATAGTCGAGCACCTGATCCTTTCCGATCTTCCCCACGGCAAAATACTTGGCCTCGGGATGAGCGAAATAGAAGCCACTCACGGAGGCCGCGGGCCACATCGCGAAGCTTTCAGTCAGAGTGATTCCTGTGTGCTGTTCTGCGGACAAGAGATCGAAAAGCGACCGTTTCTCTGTGTGGTCAGGACAAGCCGGATACCCGGGCGCGGGGCGAATGCCGCGATACCTTTCACGGATCAAGTCTTCGGAAGAGAGGGCCTCGCTGTTGCCATAGCCCCAGACTTGGCGTGCCTGCTTATGGAGATACTCAGCAAAGGCCTCAGCCAAACGGTCTGCCAAGGCTTTGGTCATGATGGAATTGTAATCATCGTGATCGCGCTCGAACTCTTTGCATAACACATCCACCCCAACTCCCGTTGTGACAGCAAAGGCTCCGATATAGTCTGCACGGCCTGACTCTTTCGGCGCCACAAAATCCGCCAGGGCAAAACTGCTCTGTCCTTGAGGCTTCTCCGATTGCTGACGCAAGGTATGGAACGTCGTCAAGATCGTCGTGCGACTGTTATCGGAGTATAATTCAATATCGTCACCCAGGCTGTTGGCAGGGAAGAACCCATAGACCCCATTGGCAGTGAATAACCGTTGATCCACAATTCTCCTGAGCAAGGCTAATGCATCGTCGTACAACTCCTTGGCCTTCGGACCCACAACTGGATCTTCCAGAATGGTCGGATAACGTCCGCGCAATTCCCATGTGTGAAAAAACGGCGACCAATCGATATAGGGAATCAGCCGATCCAATGGCTGCTGCGGCACCACTTTCACCCCCGTGAAGGCCGGTATGGAGATATCGACCTCAGCCCAATTGGATTGGAATCGATTGGCTCGGGCCTGCGCCAACGTCCAGAGGGCTTTAGCGCCCTTGTCCTGATGGGCTTGACGTATCTGATCGTAATCGGCACGAACCTTCTTGACAAAATCGACCTGTAAGTCAGCGTTCACCAGACTTCCGACGACGCCCACCGCTCTGGAGGCGTCCAGCACATGCACCACAGAGTGGTTGTAGGCTGGGGCGATCTTGACGGCCGTATGGGCTTTACTCGTAGTGGCGCCGCCGATCAGTAACGGCTGGTCGAAGCCCTCGCGCGTCAGCTCGCGCGCCACATGGGCCATTTCATCGAGCGAAGGGGTAATCAGGCCACTTAAGCCAATGATCGCCACCCCATGTTCGCGTGCCGCGGCCAAAATCTGTTCACAAGGCACCATCACCCCGAGATCGATCACCTCATAGTTGTTGCATCCCAGGACGACCCCGACGATGTTCTTCCCGATGTCATGCACATCGCCCTTAACCGTGGCGAGCAGAATCTTTCCATTCGAGCTTGAGGCCCCTGACTTCAGCTTTTCTGCCTCCATGAAGGGCATCAAGTAGGCCACAGCTTTCTTCATGACCCTGGCACTCTTCACCACTTGAGGCAAAAACATCTTACCTGACCCGAACAGGTCCCCCACGATGTTCATCCCGGCCATCAGCGGCCCCTCGATCACGTGCAGAGGCTTGGCATACTTCTGTCGAGCCTCCTCGATATCCTGCTCGATATGATCGGTCACCCCTTTCACCAGGGCATGGGAGAGGCGCTCCTCGACCGTGCCTGAACGCCACTCATCGTCTTTCACCACCGCTTTGCCCTGTTGCTTGACAGTCTCAGCAAACGTCACCAATCGTTCCGTCGCGTCAGGCCGACGATTCAGCAACACATCTTCGACCAGCGCTAGGAGGTCCTTGGGAATCTCCTCATACACTGCCAGCTGCCCGGCATTTACAATGCCCATGTCCAAACCGGCCTTGATGGCGTGATACAGGAATGCCGCATGCATCGCCTCGCGCACACGATTGTTGCCGCGAAACGAGAAGGAAATATTGCTGACCCCGCCGCTGACTTTTGCCAGCGGAAGATGCTGCTTGATCCAGCGTGTGGCTTCGAGGAAGTTCACTGCATAATTATTATGTTCCTCGATGCCGGTCGCCACAGTGAGGATGTTCGGATCGAAGATGATATCTTGTGCAGGAAAACCGATGCGCTCCGTGAGGAGACGATAGGCTCGCTCAC
>DATHTZ010000665.1:0-2629 GCA_035462675.1 Nitrospiraceae bacterium
ATCTGGACGAGTTCGTGTTTCGCTTCAACCGACGGCAGACTCCGATGGCAGCATTCCAAACGTTGCTGGGCATCAGCTCCACCAAAGGCCCTCAATCTATGAGGGGATTACGCTCTCCGGAGACAACCGGATAAGCATATACTCTTAAAACAGAACAGGGCTAAAAACAAAACCCTGTGGCAGTGCCGTTCCGTCATGAGTGCACAGTTTCCCCCTTAAACTTGATTTCGTGGCGTCTTGATCGAGGGGGCCAAGTCCATTCATCGTATTCCATAAAAAAGCCGATCCGCCAGGCCGTCTCACGACGGTGGCGGATCGGCGTCACGCTCAAACGTGACTAAACCTTACTTTATCCAGCGGTGGCCCTTGTAAAGACCGGGATAATGGCGCCGGCGATACTGTTGATATGGCGATTGCCGGACTCGTCCCAAGCCATAATGAGACCTCCGAAGCGCTGGTCAGGATCGTGGACCAGGTCCATCAGTCTCTGTACTTCCCACAGCGAATCCCGTGAGTCGATCTTGATTTCTTTGGTTTCGCCTGGGTTGATCGGGGACTCATCTTCGATATGCAAGCCGTCTTGCGCCATAATCTCAGCTGGATAGGTCGGGTCCATGTTGTTGGCCACACCGACCTTGTTAAGGAACCGGATACCTGCCGTTGTGAACTCTCCAATCCTGAGTGGATGCTCTCCGCTATTGGTGACCTGTAGGGTCATGCGAAGGGCGCGACCAGGAACGTCATAGTCTGCGGCAAGTACCTTAACTGTCATGTCCGATAACAAATGAGTCGCCTTGATCTTTGGCTCACCTGCTTGGAGTGGGATGGTATAAGGATACTGAGCGTCCGTATAGAAGAAACCAATGGCGATCAAAGCGAAACATACTCCTAACATCCCAAAGGCCACTACGCGGTCAACTGGGTCGTTCAGAAGCGCATCTCCTCCCTCTTGCGCCAACACACGGGCGCGAATTAGGAACATCGGTCTGATTGAGAACCAGGCTATCCAGAGAAACCCGAGAGCCCCCCATAGCACATGCCAGAAGAGCCCGGCTCCGAGGCCGGCAGTCTCTGTATCGACTGTCCCTCCAACCAGCAACTTTATTGGGTTGGTAAAGTCTTTATAATTGCCTGAAATATCCATCCAACCCCCCGGCCCGGCGATAGGGCCGGCTCCATTGACGGCTAACATCGGATGGATGTGATGATGACCAGGCAGCCGGCCTCTCAGCTTGATCACGTATTCGTAGTCCCCACCGATCTCCATTGGGCCCGATGTGAACATCGGCACCCCATTCACTTTCGAGCTGAGACGTGTGAACACTGAACTCGGGCTGCCCACGTTTATGAACGTACGATTGGGCTTAACGACGGCCCTCGGCCAGTCTTCCGAAATATGGATCTTCCCCGAGAGCATCGCTTCCTCGTTGACATTGGTCTTCTGAGGATTCCACCTTGTATCGTACCATTGCGCGGTACGCATCCGCAGGAACGGTTCCTGAGAGCGCTCCCCGTGGGCGGCAGCGGGTGCGACAAACACTAGGGTGAGCCCCAGTGTCGCCATCCCAAGGGAGCCGATCACGCATAATTTAAATATGTTTTTGACGTTCATGATTTCCCCTATGATATTGTAGTCGCCGCAGTCCTTGCCGTCACCCTCGCCCCGGGCGCAATCCCATCGGGCGTACCATGCCTCTGTGCATACTCATCCGTTCCGACGATCATGGTATCGTTCTTCCGTGACATGACGCCACGTTTGCCCTTAACCCAAAAGAAAGATTGCCCGACAAAGTGTCCGATTTGCCACCAAATGGTGAAGACCAACATGGAGACGAAGGCCGAGAAGAACGCTGAGATCCAGACGGTGTGCCCGCCGAACGTACGTAACGATCCGACCTCGATGATCCGGATATATTCAGGCGTTCCTGTACGGACAAAGGTGAACCCCATGTAGTCGGCCAGTGACATCAGCTGCCCGTCCACTACGACCGGTTGGTGGCTGTACCCGAATATGGCGTATTGTGTCGGGTTAAACATCATTGCGAATGCCCATACCCCGAATATCGCTGTGAGCATCCAGCTTCTGGTCAGCAACAGGGTACAGTCGAGGATCAGCGCGCTGGAGACCATGGTGGCAGGCATGACGAAGTTCGCTGGGAAGTTGGCCCACCAGTACCACGCAAACACAATTGTGATCCATTTCCCGACGAGGAGGCCCGTGATGCTTAATGTTGCACCAAACGGTTGTCGGTAGAACGTCCAGAAGTAGTACATGATCGCCCCAGGATACATAACTTCTACAATTGGGGTGACCGTCACCCAAAACTGCCGGTCTTTCCAATCGATCCAGAAGTCCCAGTCGCCCGCAAGCAGGTCGAAGTGCATATGAAATGTTGCAAATACTCCTAGATACGCAATCGGAAGGAAATACACCGCGTCTATCATTCTTGACAGCTTGACGCCTTCCGGCGGAAGCTTGCTGGCTTTGATGATCTCAGCTGTTCTAAACAGTGCCATTTGTCTCCTCCTCACTCGTTCTAAACATCAATCCCCTCCCCTAAATATTCCAACTGGCTGGTTGGCCCCACGCTTCAGCGCAGGGCCAGCCTATCCACACGCCTTAGTACGG
>DATHTZ010000666.1:0-3931 GCA_035462675.1 Nitrospiraceae bacterium
GATAAAGATCGGCGCCTGCTCCAGCCGGCCTGCCGCTTCCGCAAGACGCCACCAATCCTCTTTTTGAAGCTTACCAGTTCGAAGACCATGCGAATCGACTCGCGCTTCCGAGCTCAACATGCGCAGGACAATCTGCGGCTTCGACATTTCTAGACTAAAAATTCCAACGACCGTGCCTGCGTGAATGGCAGCGTGGGCTGCCATCCCCAGCGCCAGGCTGGTCTTCCCCATACTGGGCCGCCCTGCGATCACCACAAGATCGGACGGTTGGAGCCCCGCCGTGATATCGTCGAGATCGTAAAAACCTGTGGGAACACCCGTGATATGTTCTTTCCGCTTCGATAGTTTGTCGACGAGGTCGAGACTTTCCTTAATGATGGAATTAATGGGGGTGAAAGACCGATCCAGTTTCCCCTGGACAATGCTGAACACCGACCGTTCTGCGAAATCGAGCAAGTCGTCGACAGAAGAGGTGCCTTCGTACCCACGCGTAAGGACTTCCGTGGAGGTATGGATCAGTTCTCGCAGCAACGCCTTGTCGCGCACGATCTTGCAGTGGTAGCGGATATTGGCGGAGCTGGCGACGCTCTGCACAAGTTCCGCTAAATAGGCGGCTCCTCCAATGGCCTCGATTTCTCCCTGCGCCTTCAACTTCTCCGTCAACGTAATCTGATCGATCACTTCTCCGACATCCGACAATTCCAGCATCGCATGGTAGATCTTCCGATGCGACGTGCGGTAGAAGTTCTCTTCAACCAATAATTCCATCGCCTTGGCCATCGCGCTATTGTCCAGAAGGACTGCGCCGAGAACCGATTGCTCGGCCTCCAGATTCTGAGGCGGCAGTTTGGGCTGGGACAGATCGGTGGCTGACATGGATTTCATGACTGTTCCTTACCCTGCTCGCCGAGACCGGCGAGCCGAAGTCATTAGATCGGCAAGCGCCATCTTTTTCAAAAGACGATTTAGATTGCCGGTTCGGCTGCCCTGCCTACAAGCCGCGAGGGACTCGACCACCAGCACTTCGTCATGGCCCGTTTCTGGCGCACCGACCACCACCACGGATGCTGCCTGCTGGGCCAACCCCGCCGCCACTGCGGCAGATAGGAGCGCCGCATCGCTCTCATTCATCGTCTGCTGCACTACTCGAGAACAAGTCCGACGCAACTGGGCCACAACCGCTGCTAATCGACGAGCAGCGCGGCGTGGCGCGACGACCAGATAGTCCACTCGCGCCGAGACCGATCCCTCCTCAGGAAACTCCACGGTGCGGAAGAGCCGATCGACGTCCAACCCGAAGCCGGTTGAGGGCAAGGGCCTGCCGAATCGGCCGATCAAGTGATCGTACCGTCCGCCGCCGCCTAACTCCGCCCCCATCCCTTCTGCAAAAACATCGAAGACGACACCATCATAATAGTCGAATCCGCGGAATTCCCCCAGATCCAGAAGCAGCGATTCCCTGTGACCTGCTGCACAAAGCAGGTGATAGACCTGAGCAAGTCGTTCGAGCGGAGCGGCCAATGCTGGATCGCCGGCCGCCAGAACCCGTCCGCGTGCCAGCACCTCCTCTTGGCCGTACAGCTCAGGGGCTTCCCGAATGGCACGGGCCGCTCTCTTGGAGATACGCTCGCCAGCAAGGATTTCTTCGAGTCTTGGCAGATCCTTTCGTGCCGCCGCCTGCTCAGCCAACTTCTGCCCCTGCACAGACAGCCCGGATCGCAATAACAGTCCTTTAATGAACCCCACATGTCCGAGGGCCACCTTGAAAGACTGAAGCCCGATCGTACGGAGACACTCGATCATCAAATCGATGACTTCGCTGTCGCTTGTGACATCATTCAGGCCGATAAGCTCGGCTCCGACCTGGAAAATTTCTCGGCCTCGCCCTGCGTGTTCTTGCTCATAGCGGAATACAGACGTTCGATAGGAAAGACGCAACGGCAGCGTCGCCCCCGTAAGCCCCATTGCAACCGTCCTGGCAATCTGCGCCGTCGCATCAGGACGGAGGAGCAGCGTCCGCCCCGTCGTGCGATCGACGAATTGATAGCAGTGCTCGATCAGTTCCGGCTCAAGCCCCGGGGCCAAGACGTCGAGATACTCGAATGTGGGGAGAATGATTTCATCGTAGCCCCACTTGTGGACTTGACCGAGTAACTGCTCTTCAAAGCGGCGGACCTGCTTCGCCGCATAGGGAAGAATCGTCGCCATGCCCACGGGGACCAGCGAACGCTCTCGAGACGACGAGACCTGTCCCGAAGAAGGGTGGGGCTTCGGAAGAGCGGAGACCATGGCTGACCTGATGGATAGCGCGGAGTTAGGACAGGGCCGCGACTTTGACTGAGAGAATATCTTTGCTGGATTTGATCGTCTCAAGCACCGTGTTCGGGAAGACCGCATCGGAGCCAATGATGAGCAGCGCGTTCCCGCCTCGCTTCTCGAGCGCGCATTGCATCCGAACGATGTTGATCTGGTTATCGCCGAGCACCTTCCCCACCATCCCAATCACCCCTGGGCGATCGATGTTGAGGATCAGGAGCATGTGCCCCTCCGGCACCACCTCAACATTGAACTGATCGATCTCCACAACGCGCGGATCTTTCTTGTGAAAGAGCGTGCCGGCCACCTGATACGATTTCTTACCAGCCTCCACTCGCACACGAATTAAGCTGGTGAAGTCGCCCGCATTGGAGCTCTTCACTTCTTTCACTTCAATCCCACGTTCCTTCGCAACGATCGGCGCATTCACGTAGTTCACTGGCGCTTCCATCACCGGGCTCAACAATCCCTTCAACACCGCGATCGTGAGCGGCGCGATCGACAGACTTGCCACCTCTCCACTATATTCGACGGTTACACGCTCAAGCCCGCCTTCGCACAGTTGCGTTTGCAACTTCCCAAGCTGCTCGGCTAACGACAAGTATGGCCGGAGCCTCGGGAGCAACTCCGGAGAGACAGATGGAATATTGACCGCCCCGCGGGCGATGCCTTTAGTAAAGTAATCGACAATCTGCTCCGCGATCCCGACGGCCACATTCTCTTGCGCCTCGGTCGTCTGGGCCCCGATGTGCGGCGTACAGATAAAGTTATCCAGCGTCAACAACGGATGATCCGCCTTCACCGGCTCTTCTTCAAACACGTCGAACGCGGCGGCCGCCACGCGCTTGACTTTCAACGCGTCAACAGATCACCCTCATGGATAATCCCGCCTCGGGCACAATTCACAATCATCACTCCTTGCTTCATCGTCGAGATCGCTTGCGCATTGATGAGGCCTTTGGTTTCAGGCGTCAAGGGCGTGTGGACAGAGATGATGTCGGCACGCTTGAAGAGTTCATCCAGCGACATCATGGTGACGCCCATCTTTTGCGCTCGTTCTTCAGCCAAATAGGGATCATAGGCCACCACACTCATGCCGATTCCCTGGGCCAGCTTGGTAAGATGGCTGCCGATTTGCCCCGCGCCGACGATGCCGAGTACCTTGTTGTACAGTTCGACGCCCATGAATTTGTCTTTTTCCCACTTGCCTGCCTTCACGGAAGCGGTGGCTTGGGGAATGCGCCGGCTCATCGCACAGATCATCGACATCGTATGCTCGGCAGTCGTGACGGTATTACCGCCGGGCGTATTCATGACGACAATGCCGCGACGCGTCGCCGCCGGCGTATCGACATTGTCCAGGCCCGACCCGGCTCGACCGACGACTTTCAATTTCTCGGCTGCCGCAATCAGTTCCTCCGTCACTTTGGTACCGGACCGCACGATCAGCCCATCGGCGTCCTTGATCTCCTTGAACAACTCTTCTTTCGGCATCTTGGACTTCACAACCACAGTGAATCCAGCCTGTTCCAACAAATCTACGCCCTGCTTCGACAAACTATCGCTGATGAGAATTTTCATGCCCATTGTGTCTGCCCTATGGTAAGAATTTCTG
>DATHTZ010000667.1:0-8797 GCA_035462675.1 Nitrospiraceae bacterium
TCTATGCCATTTCATATTGGTCCCGCGCGGTCTTAATCCCGTTGCTGATCATCTTCGCACACCGGCCGGTGTGTCAGATCCCGCGGGAGCAGGGGATTGAGGAGTTGTATCTCATTCCGCGCAAGGAGATCCGTTATTGGAAGTTCCCGCCGTTCAACAAAGATCAAAAGTGGTTCACTACGCATAATTTCTTTGTCGCGTTGGATGTGACGCTGAAACTGTACGACCGGATGCCTCTTATGTGGCTGCGCGAAAAAGCGTTGCATTGCGCCTCGACCTGGACGCTGGAACACATCAAGGGCAGCGGGGGGCTGGGTGGTATTTATCCGGCCATGGCCAATTCGATCATGGCGCTGCAATGTTTGGGGTATCAGGTGGACGATCCCCTGGTACAGAAGGCGCTTCACGAAATCGAATCTCTGGAAGTCTACGGCACGGTGTCGATCGGCGAACAGCAAGTCGAGGCCTTACATCTCCAGCCCTGCGACTCTCCAATCTGGGATACGGCATTGCTCATGAACGCCCTTATCGAAACCGGGATGCCGCAGGACCACCCATCCCTCCAGAGGGCGGGTGAGTACTTGGTCTCCCGCCAAACGAAAACGGTTGGAGATTGGAAGTTCTCGTCTCCCGATGCGGAACCAGGGGGCTGGTATTTCCAGTTTGAGAACGAGTTTTATCCCGATGTGGACGACTCGGCAGTGGTGTTGATGGCGCTGTCGAAGATTCGGATGGCTCAGACCACCAACTTGCAGGAATCCATCCGGCGAGGGATGAATTGGGTCCTCGCCATGCAAGGGTCCGATGGCGGGTGGGGCGCGTACGACAAGGATAACAATCGTATCGTCTTCAACTATATCCCGTTTGCCGACCACCATGCCTTGCTTGATCCGAGCACGTCCGACTTGACCGGACGCTGCCTCGAAATGCTTGCGGCGTTGGGCTACGATCAGTCGCACCCCGCCGTGGCCCCGGCTCTCCGGTTCCTCAAGCGAGAGCAGGAGACCGACGGGAGTTGGTACGGTCGGTGGGGCGTCAATTATATCTATGGCACTTGGTCCGTCCTGGCCGGTCTCCGTGCGATCGGAGTGGACCTCTCGGATCCTGCTATTTGCCGCGCAGTCGCCTGGCTTGAGTCGAAACAGAATCCCGATGGTGGATGGGGCGAGTCGTGCCTATCCTACAGCGACCCTGCTTGGAGCGGGAAAGGGGATAGTACGCCTTCTCAAACGGCTTGGGCCATCATGGGACTCATGTCGGCCGGGATGGCCGATGCCTTTAGCGTCGCTCGTGGCGTCCAATATCTGCTCCGTCAACAAATGAAGGATGGGTCGTGGGAAGAGATCCGCCATACGGGGACTGGATTCCCTCGGGTATTTTATCTCCGCTACCATTGGTACTGCCAATACTTTCCGTTGTGGGCCTTGGCCATGTATCGGAATCTGCGGACGCGCGGGAAGATGCGGGCCGACGAAGTACGGGAGCACGTACTCGCGTCCGGCTGTTATCGAGCCGATCGTTGAACACTTCGCCGACGTCATCCGTTGGCGCGGGGCAACCCCTTTCAGAATCTGCGGCGAATCCCATCGCCATCTTTGTCGCGACTCGCTGGGAACTCCAGGCCGTTCGGCGCGCACTCCCGAAGGATCGCATTGCGACAATCGCCGGAGTCCGCTGCCATATTGGACAGCAAGGGGATCGTACGTATTGGCTCATTCAAACCGGCGTCGGCCCCGCTGCGGCCCGCTCTGTTGCGGGAAGGGTGCTGAAGGCTCAGCCCATGTCGCTGGTGATGTCCACGGGTTTTGCCTGCGCGCTTGTTCCGGCTCAGGTGGGGGATCTTATCGTCGGCACGGCGGTGTTTTCTGTGCACGGTGAAGGAACCTGGACGATGGGGAGAGATTGTGTGCTCTGCGATGGAACGGTACGCGCAGGCCTTCTCATCGTGGCGCAGGATGCGGGGTTGGTCGCGCGGGTTGGAACGGTCGTGTCATCGGCGACCGTGGTGTGGCAGGCCGAGGAAAAGCGCAGGCTGCGTCGTCTGACCGATGCGACCGGCCTTGATATGGAAAGTGCCGTAGTGGCGGAGATGGCGCAGGAACGAGGCCTGCCGATGGCGATCGTGAGGACGGTCTCCGATCTGGCGGATGAAGACCTTCCCCTTGACTTCAATCTGTTTCTCAGGCCCACTGGCTGGATCAAAGGCATGCAGGCATTCATCAGTTGTCCTTCCAGCGTCGTGGGTCTGAATCGGCTGCGAAAGCAGAGTCGAGTGGCGGCGAATCGGTTGACAGAATGGTTTCAGTGCTATGCGAAGACAGACAGTGAATCTCTTCGATTGTCCAGGTAACCGATGACGAACGTGATTGAACAGCTGGGTCGGTGGGCCGTCATACGCGTCCGGGAGATGGGCCGCATGCTGTTGTTTGTCCTGTCGGCATTTGCCTGGCTGGTACGGCCCCCGTTTCGATTCCATCAAATCATGAAACAGCTCCACTTTGTCGGGTATCGCTCCACCTTTGTCGTCGTGCTCACCGCCGGTTTTACGGGGATGGTGTTGGCGCTTCAAGGTTACTACAGTTTGCGGAAATTCGGTTCCGAGGGGTTGCTGGGCTCTGCGGTGGCGTTGAGCATGATCCGGGAGTTGGGGCCGGTGTTGGCAGCGTTGATGGTGACCGCGCGCGCGGGATCGGCTATGACCGCCGAGATCGGCATCATGCGGATTACGGAACAGATCGATGCGCTGGATACCATGGCGATCAATCCGCAGCAATATCTGATCGCACCGAAACTGGTAGCCGGCGTGCTCGGGGTCCCGTTGCTGGTCGCCATCTTTGATGTGGTCGGTATCTATGGCGGCTCCCTGGTCGGAGTGGACTTATTGGGAGTGAGCGAAGGGGCCTATTGGAACTCGGTCGAATCGGCCGTGGAGTGGAAAGACGTGTACGGCGGTATTCTCAAGTCGATCTGCTTTGGGCTGATTATCAGTTGGGTCTGCTGCTATAAAGGGTTCTACACGAGGCAGAGTGCCGAGGGGCTGGGGAGCGCGACGACGGAGGCGGTGGTCTTATCGTCGGTGCTCATCCTCGTTGGGGACTATATCCTGACGTCACTGCTACTCTGAAGAGGTGAGGGATGAGATGTGAGGCGCCTTCCAATGAGCGAAGCTCTGTACCCCTAACGTCGGACGTTGAACGCTTCACGGAGTACGCGTGATCAAGCTGGTCGGTGTCGAAAAGACGTTGGGTGGGCAGCCGGTACTGCAAGGCGTCGATCTCTCGATCCCCGTCGGTAAACTCACGACCATCATCGGTGGCAGTGGATCGGGAAAGAGTGTGCTCCTCAAGCACATGATCGGGCTCATGCAACCGGATCGTGGCGAGGTGTGGGTCGGTGATGTGGAGATCTCTCGTCTGTCGGGCACACCTTTGAACGATGTCCGGAAACAATTTGCGATGCTCTTTCAGGGCGCCGCGTTGTTCGACTCGCTGACGGTCTTCGAGAACGTGGCGTTTCCGTTGCGGGAGAAGTTGCGTATGAAGGGCCCGGAGGTGGGGAGACGGGTTGAGGAGAAGCTGAAGGAGGTCGGGTTGGTGGGGATGGGACACAAGTTTCCCGCTGAGTTGAGCGGTGGCATGCGCAAGCTAGCTGGATTGGCGCGCGCATTGGTCATGGAACCGGAGATTATCCTCTTCGATGAACCCACGACAGGGTTGGACCCGTTGATGGCGAAATCGATTCACGATTTGATCGTCACGATGCATCGGCGGTTCGGCTTTACGGCAGTCATGGTCAGCCATGAAATTCCAGAGATCTTCGGGATTTCCGATTGGGTGGCCATGCTTCGGAAAGGCAAGATTGCATTGATGGCCACGGCTGCTGAGTTTCAGCGGACTACCGATCCGGAGATTCAAGAATTTATTTCAGTCGGTGGGACGGTGGCGCTGCCCGGGTGAGAGGGGGGTACCAAGGATGGAAAAAACCAAGTTGGAGATGGTGGTCGGCGTGTTCGTACTCGTCGGCATGTTATGCCTCGCCTATCTGTCGATCAAGCTCGGGAAGCTCGAGTTGGTCGGGGGAGGTGTCTATGAAGTCGAGGCACAGTTCAATAGCGCCTCGGGGCTCAAGCCTGGTTCGGCAATCGAAATCGCCGGCGTCGAAGTCGGCAGGGTTCGAGGGATTACGCTCATCGAAGATCGTGCGAAGGTGAAATTGGCGGTCAACAACACCGTCAAGCTTTATACGGACACTATTGCCTCCATCAAGACACGGGGCATCATCGGAGAAAAGTTTCTGGCCCTGTCTCCAGGAGGGGGCGGCGATCCGCTCAAGCCGGGGGATACGATACGCGATACCGAATCGGGTCTCGATCTTGAGGAGTTGGTGAGTCAGTATGTTCATGGCAAAGTAAACTGATAATCCGATGACGAAGGGAACCCAGGTATATACGGGGGGAGGACACATGGAGATCAAGAGATTTGCCGTGACACAAGCGTGGAACTGGAGTTGGGGTAGCGTCGTGATCGGGATGGCCTGTCTGCTCTTGCTGCTTGGCGTGGTGGCCGTCCGGCCGGCAGTGGCAGGTGGCGCGACCGAGGCCATGAAAAGCACCATTGACGAAGTGCTCACAATCATTCGGGACAAGGAGCTCAAACAGCCGGGGAGAACTGAGGAACGCCGGCGGCGATTGGAACAGGTTGTCGGGGATCGGTTCGACTATCAGGAAATGTCGAGACGGTCGCTGGGGGCTCCCTGGAATACGCTGTCCGACAAAGACAAAGAAGACTTTGTCGCGTTGTTCAAGACGCTTTTGACCAATTCCTACGCCGACAAGATCGAATCTTATTCCGGAGAAGGTGTGCAGTATATCAATGAACGGACTGAGAAAGACTATGCCGAAGTCCGGACAAAGGTGTTGACCGGCAAGGTCGAAATTCCGCTCGACTATCGCTTACTCAACAAGGGCAGCGGTTGGCGGGTCTATGACGTGGTGGTGGACGGTGTCAGCTTGGTGAATAATTACCGGGGGCAGTTTTCAAAGATCCTTCGTTCTTCAACCTACGCCGACTTGGTGGACCAGCTTCGCAAGAAATCCGACAAGATTAAAGCCCAGTAACGCTCTCCAGGAATTTCATGACAAGCTTGTGGGGCCTCATTGCCGTTGCCTTCGTGTTCCTTGCAGCGAGTGTCATCGCGCTGTCGGAGCATGCGGGAGCCGGCGTAGAATATTTTCCGATTCCTGCCGT
Source organism: Nitrospiraceae bacterium (assembly GCA_035462675.1). Taxonomy (GTDB): domain Bacteria; phylum Nitrospirota; class Nitrospiria; order Nitrospirales; family Nitrospiraceae; genus Palsa-1315. Next base: position 5,247 of record DATHTZ010000667.1, read on the forward strand.
GTCCACAAGCAAGAATGATGGGAACGATGCCGGGTTGATCGTTCCGATTCTGAAGACTGATCCTGAAGGAGAGCTCAAATACCTCCTCGCCCCGATGCTCATTCATAATTCCATCGTTGGGATGCGCGGGGCGATCAATCTGTTTCAATACGAGCCAGGGGGGCGAGAAATTCGGCTCATCGTATCGGCTGCGGAAAAGATCGAGCGCAAAGTGTTATTCAGTTACGCCGATCCGGCGTTCAGTCAGGGACGCTACTCCGTGAACTTTAGTGCCACATTTTTCAAAAACGCCACCGCTCGGTTTTTCGGTTTAGGGCAGGCGACATCCGAGTCAGCACAATCGAATTACACCGCGCGTGAAGGGCGGGTAAACTGGCGATTCGGGGTTCATGTGAATGAGGTGACGCAGATCTCCGTTGGTCAGCGATTTCGCCAAGTGAGTCTGCAGCGGGGCGCAACGGATCTTCCGTTTACGGGCGACGAGTTCGCCTCTGTCGTCGGCGTTCAAGGCGAGACGCTCATTTTCGGAAACCGGGCGACGTTCCATTACGATACGCGGAACAGCCTCGTTTCACCCACCGACGGAATGGCCGTTACGGCCTATGCGGAGGTGAACCAGAATATCCGCAACGGCGATCATCCTGTCTATTCGCGGTACGAGATGGAAGTGAAGAAGCTGTTTCCCAGTGAATCCAAGCGTGCCATTCTCATCGTGCGGGCGGACCTTCAAGCCACCATCGGGGATCAGGTGCCGTTCTTCGAGCAAAGTTCGTTGGGAGGGCAGAACAATCTGCGAGGCTATGGTGTCGATCGCTTCATCGATAAGAATCTTGTCGCATGGAGTATTGAAGAGCGTATTCACCTGGCGCGAATGAAGGTTGCTGGGGCGACGGCGGATTTTGAAATGGCGCCGTTTTTGGACACTGGGCAGGTCTTCAATAGTTTCAACGACGTCAGCTTTAAGGACTACCGCATGACCCCAGGTGTTGGGTTCCGTGGGCTCGTCAAACCCAATGTCGTCGGACGGATCGACTACGGTTACAGCCGGGAAGGGGGCGCGGTCTTTGCCGGGCTCGACTTCCCGTACTGATGGGTCGCCGTGTCAGGTTTGCTGGGTCGTGATGTTTTATCAGTGGTGCTCACCGCATTCATTCCTTCCCTTTCTTTCCAGACTGCGCCCCAGCGGCACAGCTGCGAGTCGGCCCTGCTGGGCTTTGCGATTGCTGCTATTTCAGGTATGCTCCCACCTCTTGAGGGATAGCCAAGCACCCCGTACCCACACTACCCTGCGCAAATCGTTATGGCTCTCAGGAAGCAACAGATCTGTTGGGGTACTCCGGAGTGTACGGTTGACTGCCTGCTCACGCACGCAGGCAGTCAGCATGAAGTGGATAGGTGCGTTCTCGAATGCTGTGAGGACTGGGTCAGCCCCCCGCCCCTGACTACCCGGGAGCAGGGGATATTGTGAGGGTGCGATTTTTGTCGGTGATTTATCGAGTCGTCTTTCTCGCACTCATCCTCTCTATTTTTTTCCAGCCTGTACCGGTTGGTGCGGAGGGATTCGGTCCCTTCCCGGTCAGAAACTTCCAGGCCTTTCAGCAAATGGTGTTGAGCCTTCCTGGCGACCGTGCAGCCGTCGTGAAACCGGGTACGTTGGATGTGCGGTTGGAACTCGCCGAGACCGCCAGTATTTATAATGACAATACGCCGCAAACCAGCGTAAACGTAAAATTCGAAACCCTCAGATCCGGCCTCTTCCTTCGTTATGGCGCCACTGACAAATTTGAACTCGGGCTGGAAGTACCGGTGCTCTATCGGTATCAGGGATTTATGAACGGAGCCATTACTGCGACCGAGCGGGCAACGACCGGCTTGAATCCGGCGCGAGCTGCGTTTAAGAACAATAACTTTTTATTTAATGTGACTCAGAACGGACAAACAATCATGAACGGAGGTCCAGGCGCGACGGGGCTGGGGGATACGACACTGATGAGTAAGTATCAACTCTTGACGGAGGGGGCAACAATGCCGGCTGTCTCGCTCCGTGGCGCAGTGAAGTTGCCGACTGGGAATCAAGCGGATTTTTTCGGAAGCGGGAGTCCGGATTTCGGATTGGGTCTCGCCGTTGAGAAGCTTGTCGCTGGCCGATGGATGCTCTATGCCAACATGACGGGAGTCGTCCCGACTGGCACTATAGCAGGCCTTGGCCTACAGCCCACCTTCTCCGGGCTTGCCGCGATCGAATACTTGTGGTCGGAGAATCTGTCGATCACGACCCATTTTGACTACTATTCGTCGCCGTTTCACGGGACCGGCGCAACCGCATTGGACCAAGGTGTGACAGAATCAGTCCTGGGGTTCAACTATCGTGTGGTTCCCCACTTTCTGTGGCAAGTGTACGCGGTAGAGAATCTGGACTTTATTACAGGGAGTGCCGCAGACTTCACTGTTTCAACAGTATTTACCTATCGGTTCGAATCAGGTTCGAGTCGTCAATGAGCCTGGTCACACTGCTAACCGCTTGACAACATGGAATTTACATGTGACACTCCCAGCTACTAGTGTTTACGCTGCCACGGTACTTCGCCAAGTGCTTATCTGAACCCAGCTTGTTGTTGCAGGCGTATGCTACGCATTGACGCAAAGGAGCATCTGCCATGTCGATCTTGAAGACCATTCAAAGCCCAGCAGATCTGAAACGGTTATCACCGGAGCAGTTTCCTGCCTTGTGCCAGGAGCTGCGTGAGCAGATTATCGGTGTGGTATCCAATGTCGGAGGGCATCTTGCCTCGAACCTCGGAGTGATTGAACTCACGGTGGCCTTGCACTATTTGCTCAATCCCCCCAAGGATAAGATCGTATGGGACACGAGCAATCAAGCCTATGCGCACAAACTCCTCACCGGACGTCGGGAACAGTTTCACACGCTTCGGCAGTACGGGGGGCTGAGCGGGTTCACTAAACGTGAGGAAAGCGTCTACGATACGTTCAACGCAGGCCACGCGGGAACCGGCGTATCTGCGGCCTATGGTATGGTCGCGGCGCGTGAGCAGTTGAAACAACGACACAAGGTTGTCTGCATCGTCGGCGACGGGGCCATGACGGCCGGCATGACGCTGGAAGGCCTGCACCATGCTGGTGGGCTGGGGAAAGATTTTCTGGTCATTCTGAACGACAATCAAATGTCCATCTCAAAAAACGTTGGGGCCATCTCCTCCTATTTGAACCGAACCTTCACCGGTGAGTTTTATGCCAAGATGCGGGAGGAAACAGGGCAACTGCTGGGGAAGATTCCCCATATCGGATCAGATGTGCAAAAGTGGGCTCGCCGGGCTGAAGAGTTGGCCAAGGGCGCGATTCTCCCTGGGCTGCTCTTTGAAGAGCTGGGGTTCAGGTATGCGGGGCCGATCGACGGACATAACTTCGAACATCTGCTGCCTACCTTGGACAACGCGTTGAAGATGAAGGGGCCGGTGTTGCTCCATATCATTACGAAAAAAGGGCTGGGCTATGAACCTGCGGTGAAAAATCCGGTGTGGTTTCATGCCTGT
>DATHTZ010000668.1:0-2344 GCA_035462675.1 Nitrospiraceae bacterium
GAGGAGTACCTGCTGGTCTGGTGAATCGTCGACGATAAGAATGCCCATGCAACTCCTGTCATGCGCGCACACAGAATGTGTCTGCAATCACCTTTCAGTATAGCAGGCGTTGATTGGGCTATTGAAGCTTGGCGCGGACGAGGTCGCTGATCTGCTTGCCATCTACAGGTTGGTCTGCTACACGAACCATCACGGCTTTCATCACCGCGCCCATCTCTTTCAGCGATTGAGCGCCTGTTTCCTGAATGATCGCATCCACGACGGTGGAGAGCTGCTCTGCAGAGAGGGCTTGAGGGAGATAGGATTCGAGAATAGTGATTTCCTGCCGTTCTTTTGCCGCGAGTTCTATTCGGTTGCCTTTTTCAAATTGTTCGACCGACTCCCGGCGTTGCTTGATCATGGTCGTCATGACGCGGCTCATTTCGGCATCGTCGAGATCCTTCTTGATCTCCATTTCCTTGTTCATCACGGCAGCCTTGATCATTCGAATCACATCCATCCGCAATTGATCACGGGCCTTCATGGCTAGTTTCAGATCTTCGGTCAGACGGTCGTGCAGCGACATAAGGCCTCGTGGATGAGTGGGCTGGCAAGTACGGAGAATACCCCTTCAATCGGCATCAGTCAATGTACAGCCATCACTCGTCCATCGGTCTGCCCGGCATGGTTTTCATGTCGATCTGGGAGTATGATATCCTACGGTCAAGTTGTGACTCGAAGCAAGACGGAAGCATGTAGGGAGGACCGGCCATGGCGAGGCACCGCTCAGCGGTCGAGCTGATGATAGTCACTCACGATGGCGATTTTCCTGGTGAGTTGTGCCAATCCCACCATGAAGACGACCCCGAAATTCCGTTCGAAGTCTCCGGTGTTGCCTATCTCTGCTGATGTCCAGCAAATGGCAGTGTTGTATCTGCGTGGAGGGACTCCTGATTGGTCCAACGTCTATGGTCGCTTGGAGGGAGCGGCATTTCAGCTCAAGACATTCCGCCCGAATCTGAGGATCATCGATCGTTTCCATATGCAGGCCATTGTCTCGGAGCAGCGCTTTCAGGTCGGGGGGCTTGTCTCGGAAGACAGTGCTGCCCGCATCGGGCAGATGTTGGGCGTAGACAGCGTGTTGATCTATCGGATCGAGGGACCGACGTTGCGTGACCGGTTCTTTGCACGCCAACACCGTGATCTTCCACCGGTAACCATCACGAGCAAAATCATTCGAGCCGAAAGTGGGGAAGTCGTCTATCACAACGTAGTCACTGCGCATGTAGATGAGACTGAGGGACACGGGTGGTCACTCTCAGACCATGCCGACTATCACCGATGGAGCCGCGAGGCATTAGACCGGGGCATCATGCAGACAGTCTATGGTTTGCATGACGCATTTGATTAACCGTATGGACCTGAGAGGGTGCGAATGAACTATCGCCGAAGCCGTGTGCAACAACGTGGGGCCGCTATGGTCGTAGGTCTGTTTGTCCTCTTGATGATCACAGCTTGCGCCAGTGACCCGCCCAAATCTCTTCCGCAACCGACTCCTGACCAAGTACGGGGTCATGCCGATCGGGCATTCGAGAAGCTCAAGCAAGAAGAACAAGAGAGCGCCCCTCAGCCGCCGACGCCTCGTTAATGAGCCCGCCACCCTACCGATTCGATTTAGGTAGGGTCCAGACCACAAACCGGGCAACGGGTTTCACAAGCGGCAATTCCCAGAAGAGTTGTTGCCGAGGCGCTCGCTCTATTTGGCGCGCTTCATGGAAGCTGCCAAGAAGACTGGACGAGACCAGCAGCCGCAGGACACCCGAGAGAAAGAAGACAAAAGGCAAATTGGAGGCTGGCTGGAGAACGATCCCTCCCCACTCGATGCGTGCAGGAAGGTGCTCGACCAGCCAGCTCCCAAGCAACGCTCCCATCGACCATCCTACTGCATTGACCGTGCTATACAGCGCAATGGCTTTTGCGCGGTCCTCTCGCCTGACCGAATCGAACACATAGTTTTGGAGTCCCAGTCCTAATCCGGCCCAAATGACACCGCCTATAAAATTGACGGCCAAAAGAAAGCCTAGATTCGTACTCACAAGGTAGAGCATGGGCAAGAATGGTACCGTAAAACCGGTGATGGACAACAAGGCTTTGTTTCCGAAGCGGTCCCCAAATTGGCCCCAGGCCTGCAAGGTGAGGAGTTGACCGAGGAGGCCGGCAGCCAGCCATCCCCCGTAGCCGATATAAGACAGATGGAGATCCTGTAACATGTATAGGACGAAAAATGGGCCAGCAATTAACACAGACGCATGCATCAAGCCTGAGAAAAGCAGGAAACGACGGAAGTCCTTCGTCGCGCTCAGAC
>DATHTZ010000669.1:0-8514 GCA_035462675.1 Nitrospiraceae bacterium
GTTGGAAGGCGAGGAAGACTTTATAGACATCCCGCTGGCGGTAGTCAGTAAGGTTCACACGCCTTGGATCACGGTGGGTGTGATCCGGGTGAGCCAAAGTGATCGGTTAAGATTGAAACGATTTATCCAGACCCCCGCCGCCATGCATAATAAAAAAACCTGCTCTCATCGACCATCTTCTCATTCGGGCATAGGTCGGCGTCCCCCTCTCACCGGGTGGACCCGACAACACTGCTGGTCGCTCGGATCAAATCGCTCGCAGGGCCGGGCAGTCGATCCCGATGAGGCGGACACGCTCAGGGTGGGTGTTGTGCAGAACCTCGATGGTGTCGCCATCGAGAACGGAGACGACGGGGCCGGTGAAATTGGCAGTTGCTAGGGAAGTACACAGGAGAAGAAGAACACCAGCACAGCCGGCGCGAAGCCCGGCTGTTGTCCAACGAGTCAATTCTTCGTTCCCAGATACCCATCTCGTTGGGCATCTACAATAAACTGTGCGGTTGTGGAACGCACTGGGCATCCCTTCTGGCAAATCGTACACAACCTGTGGCGCTTGCAGACCGCGCAGTTCCTCGCGTTGTCCGGGAACAGTAGCTTGGTAGAATGCGCGGACGCGATGTTCGTTTTGTTCTTCATGGGTCATTTTCATCTCCTCCTTCGATTGACCCCCAGACCCAGAAGGTATCTTATGGTGTCGTGCGGAGTGGCGTTGGACGAAGTCGGTGACTGAATGAAGCCGTCGCGCTCGTGAACAAGCATAGGTAGGTCGCGATGTAGGCTGATGACTTCTCGGAGTTGGAGCAGCGCCATGGACCTGGGCGGGCAACTTTCTAAGGCGGGCGTGAACACCGAACTCCTTCCTAAATTCCCCCGAGCAGAGGCATACAGCTGAGCACACGTCATCGCATCCGAGGGTGTTCGGTCATGATATGCCAAGACATTTTCCAAAGCCATTGAACTTTTTCGGTCGTAGATGCCGAACCGTACCGGCCTGGACCTGAGCCGCCCGATTTCCTAAGAGAACCAGGTATCCTCACTCCACTGCAGTAAGACAATACGCTGATGGACTACCTCATGAGCCAATATCCAGGTAAAATCTTTTCACCTGGGTGCTACCAGGCTGCTACCGGAATACCCCACCCCAGGCTCATCCAGCACGATCTCGCTTACTCCGACTCCTTGCTTTTGTGCTTAGATTCAGGCTCCTGGGCCTGCGGAGTTTGGTCAGCAGGGCATTTGCGTATGAGCGGGCCGGAAGAATGGCTATGTAAATTCAACGGCCTATCCGGGCTGGCTACTAAGCAGCTACCGAACTTCCGAAGATGATTGACCCTCGCGGTCAATGACCTCAGCGGTTGTGGCGACTCCGTCGAAGATGCCACAGTCGGAACACCGAATGGGTATAGGCCCAGTAATAATTTCCTATTCAACTATGGCTTTTTCGAGGTTCCACGTGGCGCGTGTCTGTGTATTATGCAATGCAGAGGAAGACCGCACTTCAATCGGAGGTTTTCTGCCATGACGCCGATAGAACGCGCGATTATTGAGACGCTGCGGATAAGTGGTCCCTGCTTTCTAGATGAGGTGCTCACGCACCTTCCCGATTTCAGTTGGGGAGAGGTATTCGCCGTCGTTGATCGGATGTCGAGGGACGGACGAATGTTGCTTCGCCAACTTGGTTACTCCACTTAGGAGATCGCACTCCGCTCGCAGTTTGCATAATCCAGTCCCATGTTTGGCGAGAAGGGGCTGCATCGGAAACTGGCCGATGCGACGGCTCTTCTCACGTAGTTCTCCAAGATTAGGAGCTGTGGCACTTCCGTCGAGGAGGCCCAAAAAGCTCACCGGGCGAGAGGATTGGATGACGCAGGCGGCATTTATGAGTAGAACAACCTCACAGCATACAAAAAGTCCGTCATCCGTCGCACGCATCACGACTCGGGCCTATGAGCTGGCGTACGCAGCCGGCGCCGGTACTGGTTGCGCAGCGTGGTCGGATTTGCAATCTGATTCAGGAAGGTGAGTACCGTCTATGACTCATCAAGCTTTGAGGATGTTCAGAGAAAACTCGATTCCCCCTCCAAGGTAAGTCCGGCTAGTGGAGAAAACTGGGATATGCTGACGCTTCTGGGACTGGGTTTTTTACTTGGACTGCGCCACGCTTTTGAAGCAGACCATGCAGCGGCTGTTGCCGCGTTGGCGAGCCAACGCACTTCGGTGAAAAATACTGTTCGACAGGGTGTCGCCTGGGGTATCGGTCACAGCCTCACGCTTCTGGTGTTCTGCTCGGCCGTCTATTCACTGGAGGCAGTTGTCCCGGAGCGAGTGGCGCAATGGTTGGAAGTAGGGGTAGGAGTGATGTTGATCGGATTAGGACTCGATGTCTGGCGAAAGCTGCGCCGCGAACGGTTTCATTACCATCTTCACGAGCATGACACAGCCTCAACGGCTCATAGCCATCTCCATGCACATCGTACCGAGCCTCAGCACACCTTATCTGTACATCAGCACCACCCACACGGAATTCCTTACCGCGCGTTGCTCGTTGGTTTTATGCATGGGATGGCCGGCTCTGCCTCACTCATTCTTCTGACCCTTCACACGACAGTGTCGATTGTGGATGGATTGATCTATATTGTTCTCTTTGGAATCGGTTCGATCGTCGGTATGGCAATGCTCTCCGTCATGATTGCCGTTCCCCTTCGCCGATCGGCTCACTATGGGAAGTGGGCGTATAACGGACTCCAGGTCGTGATCGCGGGAATAAGCATATTGGTCGGCGCGAACATGATTTATGTCGAAGGCGCGTCCTTCCTTCGGTAGTCATGGTCCAGGACGTTTTCCCGGATTCGCGCAGAGCTATGGCGGTGAAATGCGAGTAAAAAATCAGAAAGCTCATCACCCACAAACACGTCTACCAGCACGCCCATGGTCTTCCCATGGAAAAGGGAAGTCTATAATCATGAACACATGTTTGCTCTCGGCTCGGTCAAGCATGAATATCCAAGATTGAGGGTTAAAAACTAGAGGACATCATCATGGCGACCGTGGCATTTCAGGACCGCCTTCGAGATCATCCGTCTCTCGGATTCGTGGACTGGGTGCTCCGTGGAATCGGACAGGTCGTCTTCCAGAACAACCCGATCTCCGGTGCGGTCATCTTGGCTGGCATCTTCTACAACTCCTGGATCTACGGCACGGTCTGCCTGGTTGGGACCATCATCAGTACAGTGACCGCCCTTTTGTTTAGAGCCGACAAGGGGATGATCAAGGATGGCCTCTTCGGATTCAACGGGGCACTGATCGCCATCGCTTTGATCGCGTATACCAGCCCGAACTTCACGACCGGTAATATACCCAATCTACATCTCTGCCTCTACATTGTGCTCTGCGCCGTCTTCTCCACGGTCATCTTGCCGGCGTTCGGCGCCGTTCTGGGTCCGCACAAGGTTCCCGGCCTCACCATGCCCTTTGTATTAGCCACCTGGTTCTTCCTTGGTGCGTTGCTCCAGTTCGCCACCATTGATGTGTCCAATGCCATCAAGCCAACTTCGCCCTCAGATTTTACCGGTCCGACCCCGGCCTACAGCTCGGTCACCTGGTTTCACGGCATCACCATGGGCATCGCGGAAATCTTCTTCCAAGACAACTGGGTGACCGGCGTGATCATCCTGATCGGCATTGCGATCAATTCACGTATCGCCGCACTCATGGCACTCATGGGATCGACCCTGGCCGTCGTCACCGCGGTGTTCTATGGCGCGCATGATGAGGCCATCCGTGACGGACTGTTCGGGTACAACGCCGCGCTGACCGCAATGGCTCTCGGAGGATTCTTCTTGGTGCTGAATGTGCCAGGCTTTATCTACACGGTGATCGGCGTCTTGGTTACCGTGCGGGTCTGGGCTTCACTGGGCATTTTCATGGAACCATCAGGGATGCCGGTCTTGACCTCCGCCTTCGTCTTCGTCACCTGGCTGATGCTTTTGGCGAAAAACGGCTTCCCTTCCCTAATCCCGGTTGCACCGACTGATGCCACGACGCCGGAAGACAACCTGCGCCGGTACCGGGAGAGTCAAAAGAACTAGTTGTCCAGAATATTGTTTCGCATAACGTTGTCTGCCCTGTAACCGGGCACTACTGCAAAGGAGTATGCCATGCATCTGACACCGAGAGAATTGGACAAATTGATGATCTATATGATGGCCGAGGTCGCCCTGAAGCGCAAAGCGAAGGGCTTGAAACTGAATCACCCCGAAGCGGTGGCGGTGATTACGGCCTCTGCGCTGGACGGGGCACGAGAAGGGAAACCCTTGGAGCAGGTGATGAAAGAAGCCCGGGCCACATTGACACGGAACGACGTCATGGAAGGCGTGGCGGAAATGATCCCGCTCGTCCAGCTGGAAGCAGTTTTTACGGATGGCAGCCGACTAGTGACCGTTCACGGGCCGATCCAGTAACTGAACGGGCATTGCTCAACGGACCTTGAACCCAAACAGAGGGAGCAAAAAAATGGCAACTCAAAAACCACCCACAGCGGCGAAGACACCCGTCGGCGGCTACGTCCTTTCCGACAAACCCATCGAAATTAATGCTGGGCGACCCACCGTCAAAATCAAGGTGCGCAATACCGGTGACCGCCCCATTCAAGTCGGTTCCCATTTTCACTTCTTTGAGGTCAATCGTGCTCTGGAATTTGACCGGAAAGCCGCGTTTGGCCAGCGCCTGGATATCCCGGCGTCCACAGGCCTGCGCTTCGAGCCGGGCGACGAGAAGGAAGTGACGCTGGTTCCATTCGGAGGCAAGCAACGTATTTACGGGTTCAACAACCTGGTAGACGGCTGGACCGGAACCGGCCCCACGCCGGGCTACCGGCCGAATCTCGACAAAGGATTGGAACGCGCCGGCGAACGAGGCTTCAAGTCCAAAGCTAAAAAACCATAGTCAGATAAACCGGCGAGAGACACTAGTTGGCCAAGAGGGCCAAGAAAGAGAGCAGGCCTATGTCCCAATTATCTCGTAAGGAAAACGCAAGCCTATTCGGCCCGACTGTCGGAGACAAAATCCGCCTAGGCGACACCGACCTCTACATCGAGATCGAAAAGGATCTGCGCGTGTACGGTGATGAAGCCATCTATGGCGGCGGCAAGACGTTGCGCGACGGTATGGGGATGGATAACCAGCTCACGAGCGAGGGCGGCGCCCTCGACCTGGTGATCACCAACGTCACGATAGTGGACCCGCTCCTCGGCGTCGTTAAAGCCGACGTCGGTATCAAAGATGGCAAGATCGTGGGCGTCGGCAAGGCAGGTAATCCCGGCACCATGGACGGCGTGACCCCGGGACTCACGGTCGGCCCGGCCACGGATGCGATCACCGGTGAGCACTTGATCCTGACACCGGCCGGCAACGACGGGCACATCCATCTTATTTCGCCACAACAGGTATTCGCAGCCTTGAGCAATGGCGTCACCACCTTCTTTGGCGGCGGCATCGGGCCGACCGACGGCACGAACGGCACGACCATCACCTCCGGGCGTTGGAACATTGAAATGATGCTCCGGGCAGTCGAAGGGCTGCCTATCAACTTTGGACTTCTCGGCAAGGGCAACTGCTCGGGCGAAGCGCCCCTGGTCGAACAGGTTCTGGCAGGCGCCGCAGGCTTCAAGATTCACGAAGATTGGGGCACCACCCCCTCAAACATTCGGGCCAGTCTCTCGGTCGCCGACGACATGGATGTGCAGGTCTGTATCCACACTGACACCCTCAACGAGGGTGGTTTTGTCGAAGATACCATCGCGGCGTTTGAAGGCCGAACGATCCACACCTACCACACGGAAGGCGCCGGCGGCGGTCACGCCCCCGACATCATCAAGGTGGCGGGCGAGCTCAACGTGCTGCCCAGTTCCACGAATCCGACGCTGCCCTACGGGATCAACACCATGGCGGAATTGTTCGACATGATCATGGTCTGCCACAACCTGAATCCCAAGGTGCCGTCGGACGTGGCGTTCGCGGAGAGCCGGGTCCGCCCCGAAACCATCGCCGCTGAGAATGTGCTCCACGATATGGGTGTGATTTCCATGTTCTCGAGCGACTCGCAAGCCATGGGCCGGGTCGGTGAGAACTGGTTGCGTGCGATCCAGACAGCGGATGCGATGAAGAAAGGCCTCGGCAAGTTGCCGGAGGATTCACCGAATAACGATAACTTCCGCGTACTGCGTTACGTCGCGAAAGTGACCATCAATCCGGCAATCACCCAGGGCATCTCGCATGTCCTCGGCTCGATTACTCCTGGCAAAATGGCGGACCTTGTCCTGTGGGAACCGGCCATGTTTGGCGCCAAGCCCAAGATGGTCATCAAAGGCGGCTTGATCAACTGGTCGATCATGGGAGATCCAAACGCTTCGCTGCCGACACCCCAGCCGGTTATCTACCGCCCGATGTTTGGCGCGTTCGGCCAGGCCCTGCCCGAGACTTGTGTTAGCTTTGTCTCGCGTGCCGCCTATGACAACGGCATTGCGAATAAGTTGGGCCTCAAACGCAAGGTCATGCCTGTCTATGGCACACGCACGATTACGAAGCGGGACATGGTGCGCAATGGATTGACGCCCAAAATCGAGGTGAACCCTGAAACCTTTGCCGTCAAGGTGGACGGGGTCCACGCCACGGTCAAACCGGCCGAGTCCATCTCCCTCAATCAGCTCTACTTTTTTAGCTGAGGCACTTCCGCGCCGGATGGGAAGCGGACGTCATTAGCGAGCGGGGACACACTGTTTAGCTGAGAGTGGCTCTAGCGGAGCAGGAGCATCTCATAATAACGATCCTATGCTTGTCATTGAAACCATCGCCGGCAACATTCACGAAACCGCATGGAAAGCACGCCTGGAACAGGCGACGCTGGATTGGCTGGCGCTCGACCAGTGGGAAGCGCAAAAGAGCCGTCTGCGGAAGTTGAGTCGGAATGGCATGGATCTGGCCATATCGTTGCCACGTGGCATCCTCCTGCGCGATGGGGACGTGCTGGTGTGGGACGAGGCGCGACAGACCGCCATCGTCGCCCGAGTCACCCTCAAGGAAGTGATGGTGGTCGAGTTGGGAGCCCTACAGACGCAGACCCCGGAAGTGTTCGTTCGTACCTGTGTGGAGCTGGGCCACGCCCTCGGCAACCAGCACTGGCCTGCCATCATCAAAGGGAATCGACTATTTATTCCTCTCACGGTGGACAAAAAAGTCATGGCCTCCGTGATGAAGACGCACGCCTTTCGCGGAATTACCTATGATTTTGTTCCTGGATCTGAGGTGATTCCTTACCTTGCGCCCCATGAGTCCCGACGCCTGTTTGGCGGAGCCGAAGGTCCAGTCCATTCTCATGTGGAAGATCACGATCACCTACATGATCACACTCACCCGCACGATCATGTCCTTTAGGATCAACACCATCCCCGTCTCACCGGAGCATGCTCCATCAATCCCGCCGAGTACGCGCGCGTCTCAGGAGCCTCACTCGACGAGATGGCGACGTTCTCGCCCTTGCTCGACATCCTGGCTGCCGCGCATGTCAAGGCGCACATACGAATGTTCGTGAACTGACTCGGCGGAGCACTGCATGAAGAAAATTACACGAATCGGCGTCGGAGGTCCGGTAGGTTCCGGAAAAACCGCGATCATCGAGGCCATCACACCCATCTTCGTCAAAATGGGTGTCAAAATCCTGATTATCACCAACGATATCGTCACCACGGAAGATGCCAAGCACGTCCAGCGCACCTTGAAGGGCATCTTGCTCGAAGAGCGGATTATCGGCGTGGAGACCGGCGCCTGCCCGCACACAGCCGTACGCGAAGATCCCAGCATGAATCTCGCCGCGGTGGAAGACATGGAATCCCGCTTTCCCGACAGCGATTTCGTGCTCATTGAGAGCGGCGGCGACAATCTCACCCTGACCTTCAGCCCTGCGCTGGTGGATTTCTTTATTTACGTGATCGATGTCGCGGCGGGCGACAAGATTCCGCGAAAGAATGGCCCGGGTATATCCCAGTCGGACATCCTGGTCATTAACAAGACCGACCTCGCTCCATACGTGGGCGCAAGCTTGGAGGTGATGGACCACGATTCAAAAATGATGCGGGGCGATAAACCCTTCGTCTTCACCAATTGCAAGACAGGCGAAGGGATTATGGACCTGGTCGCGCTCATCCAGCAAAATGTGCTGTTCGACATGAAATTCAACCAGACGCACGCATGACGACTTTTCATCAGCAATGTCCTCGATAGGGCAATCGGAGTGATCATCGAAGGAGCCTTCGGGAAAAATCATCTCGTCGTTGGTCAGAGATATGTTGGTGCCACCGATCGGCCTGCTGCTGGGCAAAGTCGATATCTCAAGTCTCTTCCTCAATCTAGCAGGGCCACCACAGCAATACCGTGCGGCGGCGAAAACCCAGGAGACCCGAGCTCAAGACCATGGTTGCTACGAACTATCCCACGATGCGGGAGTGGGAACACTCACAC
>DATHTZ010000670.1:0-2289 GCA_035462675.1 Nitrospiraceae bacterium
CAACCCATCAAAACCCATCCAGTGGGCATGGGGCTGAGTCTGTTTGTCCACCCCGGGATTCTTGGACATCGGGATAAACTGATGGATGCTGAGCAGGCCGGTGACGGGATTGCGGTCAAACTCCACTACATTGTCATCGCCGTTGCACCCCACGTGCACCTGCTGCGTGTCCACCCGCGTCATGACGTGGGCGGGATCGTAGCACTTTTTACCATTGAATTTGGGATCTTTGACTTCGGGTCCGTTGACGAGATCGATCTCCTGAAGGAGCTTCCCGTTATGACGATTGAGCACATAGACGCTATTGCCATGCCACTCGGTTTGATAGATCTGCTTCTGATCGTGGCTGGTCCAAAAGTTGTGGCCGTTATTCATCTTCTGCTCAGGCAGCGCAATCTTCCGCTTGACGTTCCAATCGGTCGCCGATACCACGGTCGCCGTGCCAGGGGTTGACTCAGGTTTCCCGGCCGACAACTCAAACTGGGTATCGACCCAGACCTCGCCGATACCATTCTTATGGGGCTTGCGCTGCTTTTCGATGACCTTGCCGTCATAGCCCTTCGCAAGGATTGCATTGTCAAGATAGGCGGTGGTGGTGCCCCCGACGTTTACAACCACATGCGGATAAGTCGGCTGGTAGGGGGTCCCGACCTTCGTATAGTCCTTCCAGTTGGACGGACTGGTCACAATAAAGAAGGCGCGCAGGAGCCGCAGCCCGAGATCCGAATAGGTTGGAAAGGGACCAATTAATCCGCTAGGTCCCCCCAACACTTTCAGCTCGCCGCCGAGATCGTATGCAGGGCCACCATTTCCATCCGTGGTATTGGGATCGTCCACGATGACGGCGCCGAGCATATAGGGATGGAGCTTGCACACGAACACATAGAGACCCGGCTCTGTGAGGGTCACTTCATGCTGTGCCTGATTCGCAGCCTCCTGGTCGAGCACTCCTCTTCCCGGAGCAAATTCTGGTGCGTTCTTCGGCCAGACTAGGCTAGTCACCGTGTGACGGCTTTCTACCTTTTGATTAAAAGTGACCTTCTCGTTTTTTCCAATGATGGCCAGGGAGCGGCTCCCAGTCCCGGTGATGTCCTTACCCATATCGAACCAATAGCCAGGCGTATCGTTGACTGTAAATGTGGCATCTGCGAAGGCGAGATTCCCTGCGCCTAGCATCAGCCCTGCGACTAGCGGCAGCATACGAATATATTTATACTTCACAGATTCCTCCTTGTTACAACGCACTTTACACGCATCCTGTTATCCTTCTTGAAAACCATTGAGATTGGCCCGACCCAGCCAGAATCGATTGTCTGATGGTCCTGCACCTCCCTCGTTTGTTTGTTCTCCCTAGCTCTTCTTCTGCTCGTGCTCAATGGCCCACTGTTGCTCGATGATCGCTGTTGCCTTGGCCCGCACGGCTTCGTCCTCATCCTCCATCGCTTCGAAAACCGGATCGAGCGGCGCCTGGGTCCCTTTAGTCTCCCAGTGATCCAGCGCGCGATACCGTGCGCGCGCATCCGGAGAGCCGAGGTCCTTGGCTATCGAGTCTGGTATGGAAGGGACAGGCAACGTGTCGGTTCCATCAGCCTCAACATTAGGCATACCCGCGGGCTTGGACAGCTTGTCCCCTTGGCCGATGTTGACCAATCCCGGGTCTGTGCCTCTCTCTGACGAAGACCCTGTCTCATCTCCCGAGGCAAGGGGCACGAGGCTCCCCGCCTGGGGGAGCGGAGGCAATGAGTTGTTGCTTGGTGATGGACTCTGCTTGGAAAGGGGAGGCCCACCCACGCTTGCCCGCGACTCAAGGTTCGGTGCATTGTCAGACGAAGTCTGTCCGCAGCCAACCAGTCCCGCAAGGAGCATCAGGCTCAAGAGGAGCGCCTGGCACGATCGTGATGGACGCATGCATTTAGACCTTTCAGATGACGCGGGCATGGAGAATCGGAAACGGTTCCTTTTAGACCTCCCATATAAATTAATCAAGTTAAATATAGTAGATATTTTCTATAAGATTTATGGACAATCCGGCAACTGAGTATCCGGACAGACAGCAAAACACGTGCCTGCCGTCAAATGCACGTGTCCTCAACCATCACCAAAGGTTTTTCCAAGAATTTCGCTTGTGGGACGTAGCTAGAAACCTATGGAACGCAGCCAAGGTGAATCGAAAATGATTCAGTGCTGAATCGAATTTGATTCACCGAGACAAATCGAGTAGACCAGGCGCGCTCAAAAACCAAGTGCAACATATTTGGGAGATAATGTTTGCATGGGGAATATCGACAG
>DATHTZ010000671.1:0-1756 GCA_035462675.1 Nitrospiraceae bacterium
CGCCGGCAAGAAGGGCGGCGAGTTCTATACGCCCCGGAAGGTGGTGCAGCTGATTGTCGAGCTGCTCCAGCCGAAGGAGGGGATGCGCATCTCGGACCCGACGTGCGGCTCGGGGGGCATGTTGATCGAGTGCGCCAAGTACGTGGAGCGCCACGGCGGAGATCCGCGCAAGCTCTCCTTGCACGGGCAGGAGAAGAACCTGGGCACGTGGGCCATCTGCAAGATGAACCTGCTGCTCCACCGGTTGCCGGATGCGCGGATTGAGAAGGGTGACACGATCCGCGATCCGAAGTTGGTGCAGGACGGAGGGCTCATTCTCTACGACCGCGTGATTGCCAATCCGCCGTTCTCGCTGGATGAGTGGGGCGCAGAGGTGGCCGAGGCAGATGCGTATGGGCGGTTCCGCTTTGGCATTCCGCCTAAGACGAAGGGCGACTTGGCCTTTGTCCAGCACATGATCGCCACCCTCAACAAACAGGGACAACTCGGCGTGGTGATGCCGCATGGAGTCCTGTTTCGAGGCGGCAGCGAGGCGGAGATCAGGAAGGGATTCCTCAAGGAGGATCTCATCGAAGCGGTCATCGGACTTGCTCCCAACCTCTTCTACGGCACAGGTATCCCGGCAGCGGTTCTCGTGCTCAATCGTGCGAAGGCGCCTGACCGCAGTCGGAAGATCCTGTTCGTTCATGGTTCGGATCAGATGATTCCCAGCACCTCTCAGCAGAACACCATGTCCGAAGAGAACATCGCGACACTCGTCCGGTGCTTTAGAGAGTTCAAAGACGAGCCACGTCTTTCGCGCGTGGTGACTCTCGAAGAGGTCGAGGCCAACGACTGGAACCTGAATATCTCCCGGTATGTGGACCTTGGTGCTCAGAAGCAGCAGGAGGACGTTGAGGCTGCCCTCAGAAAACTTTCAGAACTTCAGCGTGCTCGAAACGATGCCGAAACTCGTCTGTCCTCGATACTAAAGGAGCTCGGCTATGGCTCGGTCTAGTCAATATCCGCCGAGCGTAGATCCGGGGGCGCCTACTGAACCTCCCGTGCCGGAAGGGTGGCGGCGCTTCACGTTTGGTGAACTCTTAGAGGTGGTCGAGCGCCCCGTTGTTTTGGAGAACGCCAAGGAGTATCAATTAGTCAATGCGAAGCGGAACCGGGGGGGAATTGCTCCTCGAGAGCGGCTGAAGGGCCAGGATATCAGGGTGAAGAGCCAATTTCGCATTGAAGCGGGCGATTTCCTTGTCTCCAAGCGGCAGATCATCCATGGGGCATGCGGTGTTGTTCCAAAGGAGTTGGCTGGGGCCATCGTCTCAAACGAGTATGTTGCTCTTCGCTCCAGGGAATCGCTCAGTATTGACTATCTTCGACAACTTTCGTTTACGCCGTACTTCCAGCGAACGTGCTTTCACTCAAGTGTTGGCGTTGATGTCGAAAAGATGGTCTTCAAACTGGATCAGTGGTTCCGTTACTTTGTCTCGGTTCCGCCGCTCTCAGAACAGCACAAAATTGCCGGTTTCCTCTCTTCGGTGGACGACACCATTGAGAAGACGCAGAGCGTCATCGACCAACGAGAGGTCGTCAAGCAGGGACTCCTTTGGGAGTTGCTGACACGAGGGATTCCGGGACGGAAGAGCGAATACATAAAGACTCCAATAGGCTTGGTGCCGTCGGGTTGGGTGGTTCGGCGACTGCCAGAAGTATTCCGCTACCAGAACGGAAAGGCATTTCCCTCAAAGGACTACTGTGAATCTGGAAT
>DATHTZ010000672.1:0-4875 GCA_035462675.1 Nitrospiraceae bacterium
CTGGGAGGTCAATAAGTTGAGCTCTTGCCACTAAAAGATTCTCAACTCAATAACGCGCTGAGGTTGCTCGAATCTCGTGCGTTGCCCGAAGGCGGGTTTCCTGCCAGGAGCGGCGAACCATTTCGTAGCGATGCTACGGCGTGGGCTATCTTGGCACTGAGCCGACTTGCGCCTGGTCACCCCTTATTGGGTCCAGCAAGGGATAGATTGACGACTGCTCAAGACCCTGACGGTAGGGTCTCAATAAGTAGGGAGCATGAGGAGGTTTTTTGGCCAACGGCTCTCAGTATTCTTGCTTGGCATGGGTCTGAGGCGCATGAGACTCACAGTAGGCGAAGTGTGCTGTTCCTTCTCAAAACTAGAGGACGACATCGAAGCAAGAATCCTGATGATCCAGTCGGGCATGATCCCAGTATTCCAGGATGGCCTTGGATTGACGGCACACACTCCTGGATCGAGCCCACCGCACTAAGTGTGATCGCGCTGAAGGCTGCCGGACATGGAAAGCAAGATCGTATTGGCCAAGCCATACAGATGATGCTTGACCGTCAGTTGCCTCATGGGGGGTGGAATTACGGGAATACGACGGTGTATGGGCGAGAGCTTCATCCCATGCCGGAAAGTACAGGCGCTGCCCTGGCCGGCTTAGCCGGCCAAGTTGAGCAGGGAACTGTCGCTCGAAGCCTTGACTATCTTCAGGGTGAGGTTGATCGGTTGCGCACGCCGATCTCTCTCGGGTGGGGCTTGCTCGGTCTTACGGCCTGGGACCTGTGGCCGTCGAACTTCGCAGCCCTGGTCGAACGCTGTTTGACGAATCAAGCCCGTTACGGTGAATACGACACATCGGCGCTCAGTTTACTTCTCCTTGCTGCATTAGAGGTAGAAGCTGGGACTACGAGCACACTCTTCCCACGATTGAGTCATTATCACGTACCGACGATTCGTCCTCAGTGAGGGGCACCATGTCCGAGCATTCAGAACCAAAATCGGTGGGAGGCATTACGCGCCGCGATCTGCTTCTAGCAGGGACGGCCGGTCTTCTGCTTGGCTCCGGATTGCTCCTCGTTCCGAAGCGGTATTTCCGTATGCCGCAACAAGTTCAATCGTTCGTGACCAAAGTCGGGCACTACCAGTTGGATATTGCCGATGCGATTACGAGGGGGATTCGAGAACTGGGTGTCTCTCCCGTGGAATTGAAGAGCAAGCGCATCCTCCTGAAGCCGAATTTGGTCGAAACCGCTTCAGGAGCGCCTCACATCAACACACATCCTCTGGTCCTGCGTGGGGCAATCGAAGCGTTTCTTCGGCTGGGCGCCTCTGCCGTGATGGTTGCCGAGGGACCAGGCCATCGGCGCGATACGCTGGCGGTCTATGAAGAGTCCGGATTGGCGGATGTGCTGACGGAAGATCGCATTCTGTTTCATGATCTCAATTATATTACTGGCTACGAATTACCGAATGCCGGTCGTCAGTCTTCGATGGGGACACTTACGTTTCCCTCCCTCTTCAAGGAAGTCGATTGGATCGTGTCGGTCGCGAAGATGAAGACCCACCATTGGACCGGAGCCACGCTCTCGATGAAAAACCTGTTCGGTGTCATGCCGGGCATTTACTATGGCTGGCCGAAAAACGTGCTACACCATGTTGGAATCGAAAATTCGATTCTCGACATCAACGCGACATTGAAACCACACTTTGCAATTGTCGATGGCATTGTCGGGATGCAGGGTGATGGGCCGATCATGGGCGAGCCCAAGGAAGCAGGAGTCTTGGTGATGGGACGCAATCTTGCGGCAGTCGATGCGACCTGCTGCCGGATTATGGGCATCGACCCCTATAAACTTTCTTATCTGGAGAGAGCCGACAATTGGCTAGGACCGATCGCCGAGGGGTCGATCGAACAGCGCGGCGAAGCGATTGCAGCCGTGCGAACCAACTTCAACTTGCTCGACACGATTCCGGCTCAACAAGGGATTCGTCTTGTATGAGGGGGGGCATGATGAAAGCGTTCGCCTTATGTTTATGCTTGATCTTTCCGATTGCCTCCTGTTTGGCCGAGACTGAGCCACCCACAACCCAAACACAGGAGCCAAAACTCTACGACCACTTTGCGGGGATGCGGCTGACGCAAGAGCGATTATCGCAACGCTCTCCCGAGGCCCAGGAACGGCTTCAACCGCAGATACGGCGGGATGAACTTCAGGCCTGTCAACGACTCAGACAGGACCGGCAGGAGGGGGTGCGGGAAGACGAGTATCGTCGCCAGGGTGGGGATGAATTTGTCGCGTATGTGCTGCAGTTCGAACAGTATTGCAAGACGCTCCGCTAAGACTTGAATTGCGTGAGATTGACCTCCCCCAATTCTGTGGACACTTGGTAAAGCCTTTTCCCGTACTTCCACACAGACCCTTGTCTGCACAGCTGAACACCTCTTCTAGTGCTACTTTGCGCCGGCTCGACCACTTGATTGTGCTCAGGTGGAGTGATCCCGTTTTGGGCGTTTTGTGTCGAAGAACGAGCGCGCCTCGAATACGTAGGCATTCGATTCGGGAATGGTTGGGTTTAGATGCACAACGGAAGGCCTCTCTCTCAAGCGTCCAAAGTGCTCCGAGAACGAGTCCTTCGCATGGTGAGGTGCCGGATTTCAGTAGATTACGAAAAAGATATGGTCGTTAATCTTTTCGCGGGCTTTATCTTCATGGGACGGCAATGGGCCATAGATATCTCTTTCCCCGCGATAAAGCACCTCAACATAGGATGAAACTGCCTGGAAATGGTACCATTCATCCCGGTCACTTGCGTCAAACCTGCTGGGATTGGCACGTAGCGTACGCTATTTCGCCCAGTGTTTTCCCCTGTCTGCGCTCGACAGTCTCATAGTCCCCTTGCTCGCCCGTCTTACGTGCCGTCCCACGTACAATATACGTATAATTAAGTATTTCTATCTGTCTACATCAAAGCGGGCACGCAGGACTGTGGTCGCGGCGGTGGGTCCGTCGAATGGGAAGAGGTGAGAGGCGACGGGCGAAAGAAATCCGGCAAGCCCTTGAGGCACTCGCCGCGATACCTGGGAGCGCTGCATGACGACCGCCGTGGGCTGTTTCGCACCGGCCATCCTAGATCACGGGATGGATAGCTGGCGCGAGGGGGCGTTACGGGAGGCGCTCAAGAGAAGGAGCTTTCACCAGCCTAACTTTACCGAAGGCCAGTGGATTCTAAGCGAGGCCGAGCTCTTTGACTCTGCGCTGGCAGATGCGGCCTGGCAAGGCATGCAGGAGCAGGTTTTTTCGCATACGTGCCCCTGCTTGCTCACCAAGCCCGGCGAAGCGATCGGGGAGGGGCGAACTGGTGGAGGTGGCGCTCACCCCGGGCGATTATCCCGGCTGTCAGAACGCGCGGATCTTGAAGACGTGGACGGCGTGATGATCTAAGAGGTCAGGAGCGAGCCAGTTTCGATTATATCGGGCGGCTGAAGAATGACGACAATGACGACATGGACCCATCAAGAGGCCGCGGCGTTTTGACAGGACACGAAACTACGCCACGGACGCTTCGCCAGAGTCAGGGGCCACGAGTGGGCACCTCGCTGCGTTTGCGTAATCCGGTGTAGGGGAGAGGTCAGAACCGAGCGGCGGGCCGGCGGCGCCAATGTTACGACGGCGCATGGCTGAGATGGGGAAGGGGCAGTTACGCGGGCCCGATTTTGAAAAGACCACGTTTGCAGACCTGGTGCAGATAATTCGTGATGATTATGCTGTCAATCAACGTCGATCTATAAGGCGGCTCAATACTTCTATCAAGGCGCTGGAGCCTGTTTTCGGGCATGCACGGGCTTGCGACCTCACACTAGACCGGTTAAACCGATATGTGAGTGATCGGATGGTCGTTGGGATTGCTCCCGCTACCGTGAAGCTCGAATTGACGCACCTTCACAAAGCGTTTCGGTTGGCTGAACGGGCAGGAAGGGCAGTGTGCCCCCCATTCCCTCAAATTGGCGTTCAAAACGTCCGTAGCGGATTCTTTGAACGAGCCGACTTTGAGGCGCTACGGTCGCACTTGCCCGAAGCCTTCAAGGGGCCTATCACCTTCGCGTGTCTGACCGGCTGGCGTGTCCCCAGTGAAATTCTCACGTTGCGATGGACGCAAGTGGATTTTACGGCAGGGACCGTCCGTCTTGAACCAGGAACTACAAAGAACGATGAAGGCCGCATGTTTCCCTTTGGTGCATTGCCTGAACTGGCAAATCTGCTACGATCTCAATGGGAGAAAACTCTTTC
The DNA here is from genome assembly GCA_035462675.1 of Nitrospiraceae bacterium. Classification (GTDB taxonomy): domain Bacteria; phylum Nitrospirota; class Nitrospiria; order Nitrospirales; family Nitrospiraceae; genus Palsa-1315. Next base: position 4,278 of record DATHTZ010000672.1, read on the forward strand.
CTTGGAGACAGAGACAGGCCGGACAATTCCCACAGTGTTCCACTGGAACGATAAAGGCACAATCAAGCCGATACATCCGAAGGCTCTCTACCATCGATGGAAGGAAGCGTGCAAACGGGCAGGGGTACCGACACGCATTCCCCATGACTTCCGCCGGACCGCTGTTCGAAATCTTGAACGGGCAGGGGTGCCGCGTTCAGTGGCGATGAAGTTGACGGGTCACAAGACGGAAGCCGTCTATCGCCGCTATGCGATTGTTTGTGAGGCCGATCTGACGGAAGGACTCAAGAAGCTTGCTGTCCAAGAGGAGTCATTGAGGAAAAACATGCAGCCGTGTGGGACCGTCACAGACTTTAGCCACATTTCAGCCACAGTTCCAGCCCCAATACCTCGAATGACACGGGAAAATATGGCGGTGGGGCTAGTCTCTAGCTAACCTGTCTCTCTCTTAAATTCCCCAAGAACAGGGAAAAATACAGGGAATAGAAGGTGTCCCAGAGCGTCGTGCAGCGGTCCGATCGGCTGAAACGGCTATTTCACGCCAGTTTCTACGTGCTCCTTGCATCGCACCATTCTTTGAGAACAGGGAATTAACAGG
>DATHTZ010000673.1:0-2591 GCA_035462675.1 Nitrospiraceae bacterium
GTTCAGGTTGCGACTACCGACGATGGGCCGGGTTCTGTCCGGCAGCCCGTCCGATATGGGCGAGATGGGACAGCTTGCTCGGCCGTTTCAATTGAGTGTGTGGGCGATGGATGGCGTGTTGGGGACCGGCACGATTGCGAAAGACGAGACGGGTACCCTCGTGGAAGAAGGAGACCGCTACCGGCTGGAGGTCTCCGGCCCGTCTCCCAGCGGGACGCAATTCATGCGCCGGCGGCTGTGGTTCGAGCGGCAGACATTGCATGTCGTTCGAGAAGATCGGCTTACGGAGTCCGGTACGGTGGAAGCGACCATTCAGTATGAGGACTTCCGTGCGATCGGCGAGGCGGAAGCGGTCTCAAGCGGCGGCGATAGGCGAATGATGAGGCCGTTTAAGATTGTATTAGAAGATGGGAGGGGACAGGGGAGCGTGCAGGTCATGTTTCACGAGATGATTCCGAATCAACCGTTGAGTGCCACCGACCTCGCGCAGCTCTAGCAGGAGAAGGAGGGAGTGACCAGGTGCCCTCTTTGCTCGCAGAATGCGCACCATGAAACTGTGCTCGCCAGGGAGAAGAGCGCGTTTCGGCGCGCTCGGGGTTGGGTGGGTGAGAATGTCGCGCGCAGTTGAGGGCAGCCTTGGCCACTCCCCAAAGGGAGGTAGAAAGAGATGACCCCGTTGGACGTTTTCAGTTGGGATCACCTTTTTGAGCATCCTGAGGGAGTGTGCTCCTGCTGTCCCAGGTGTGCAGACCAGCGAAGTTCTTACGTGCCAACATAGTTTTTTGTAGACGGATAGCAGTGATGAAAGTATTGGCAGTTGAAACAGCTACCTCATGGCAGAGTGTGGCGATCCTTGATGACTCGCGCGTCCTGGCCCGTCACGATCAGGAGGCAGCCGGGTCGCATGCGAAGCTGTTGCTACCGACGATCGATCGATTGCTGCGTGAGACGGGTCTGACCATCAAGCAGTTGGATGGACTCGCTGTGTCGATCGGTCCCGGGTCGTTCACGGGACTTCGGGTCGGCCTGGCTACGCTTCTTGGGTTCCGGACGATCAGCCAGCTCCCCTTGGCGGTGGTGCCGACGTTGGAGGGTATGGCTTGGAACCTCAGAGGAACCTCGACCCTCCTTTGTCCCGTTCTTAACAGTCGGCGAGGGGAACTCTACTGGGCGCTGTTTCGCTGGACCAGCGGTGGTCGGTTGGAGCGAGTGATGGTAGAACAGGTGGGTACAGCCGCGATGTTGGGGAGCAGCCTCACAGGATCGATCCTTGTATTCGGCGAAGGTTGGACGGTCGAAGCGTCAGCCATCCGAGCGTCGGTTTCTCCATCCGTCACGGTGACTGAGGCGCCGGATTTTGCCATGAAACTCTCGGCTGTCTCGATCGGGCTGGCTGGGCTTGAGCGGTTCCGGCGAGGTGAGCATGCAGAAATCGGCGTCAGTCCGTTGTATGTGCAGCGCACAACAGCAGAGCTGAAGTATGAGGAGTCTGGCGGTATGTCGCCTGTGGCACTGCGTCAGGAGCGGATTGCAAGAAAGGTGAACGCGCGTCAGAAAGCTCAAAAAGGCCGTTCTCGTCGTTCGTGAAATGAAAACCGTGAAAGGTAAAAGGTTTCGAATGAAGAGCACCCGGCAATCCTACATTCCACGGGTCTTGAGATCGGCCTTTTCATCATCCTTCCAGGAGGGGAACCGACGATGGGCGAATGGATCATTGAGCCGGCAACCGTCGAGGCGTTGCCCGACATTCTGCAGATCGAAGAAGCTTGCTTCTCGGCCCCTTGGACGCGCAGAATGTTGGAGGCGGAACTGAGCGGCAATCCCTTTGCGCATTTTCTATTGGCCAAGCGGGTGCCGCAGTGCGAAGTTGGTGCTGTCTCGATTGTCGGATATCTCTGTTTCTGGGTCGTCTTCGAGGAAGTGCGGCTGATGAACCTGGCGGTCATCGAGGCGATGCGGCATAAGGGTATTGCCAGAGCCTTGGTTATACAGGCTCTAGAGGTGGGGCTCGCAGAAGCGGCGAGGTGCGCTGTGCTCGAATTGCGGGCGTCGAACCATGCCGCACATGCCCTGTATCGCAGTCTTGGGTTTCGCGACGTGACGACTCGGCCAACGTACTATACCAACCCCATAGAAGATGCGTTGCTGATGGAGCTGGACCCGATCGTGTCGGAGTCTGGCCGATTGATAGAGGAAGTCGGTCGCGAGGGAGGACATATCACGCCACTGCAGTAATCTCATCACCAGGAGGTGCGACATGCTGACAGACAGTATGATTGCGGAGCGACTGCGCCAATCCAACCACGAGTTCCGTGCACTGGAAGACGCGCACCACCGTCTGGACCTGGAATTGATCCAATTGCAGAAGCGCCACGTCCTGACTCCGGCCGAAGAACTATCCGTGAAGGATTTGCACAAAGAGAAGTTGGCGAAGAAAGACAAGATGGCCGAGCTGATTCGTGTCTGGCGAAACCACGAGCTGCAGGCCGCTCCACAGTGAGGGGCATCGTTGTGGCGCCGGCATCGATCTGCACCCGGGATCGGAGTCATGATACAGATGCTCAATCCTCTGGCCGCACATATCCAGACTG
>DATHTZ010000674.1:0-13442 GCA_035462675.1 Nitrospiraceae bacterium
GTTCAAGAGCGCGAAGGGTCTGACCAATCTCAAGCTGTTGAACGCGGTGAAGAAGATCGTGTTCGGACAGAGGAACGCGTTCAAAAACAGTTGATCGCCGAAACCGAAGCTCTCCTTGAAAAGGAACGTAAAAACACGGACAGCGCACTTCTTGAAGAACGAGTCCACGTCGACTTAGAGCTTATTACGAGGGATCATTTTCTCGCAATTGTCAGTCATGACTTGAAAAATTCGATCGTCGCTATTTCGATCGCCGCCGGTCTGATACGGAGAGGTCTTACTAAAGACGCGGTGGGTGCAGTGAATTTCCTCAAACAACTTGGAATAATCGAGCAGGCCGCCGAAGGCATGAACCGGATGATAAGCGACCTCCTTGACGTAGAGCGAATGGCACATGACCAGCTAAAACTTAAGCCGGAAAATGTCGACTGTTGCGCTTTGTTACAAGAATGTGTCGACCTATTTACTCCGGTCGTTTCAAGTAAGTCTTTTACAATGACCATTCACACATCCACTGAGCCGATATTCGCCAATCTAGATCACGACAGAATTCTTCAGGTGTTGTCCAACTTGATCGGAAATTCACTGAAGTTCACGCCCAATGGAGGCACCATTAAGCTTTCGGCAAGGAAACAGGAGACTCAGGCTGAAGTTTCGGTAACCGACAATGGATCCGGGATTCCGGAAGAGGCACAGGTGCAAATTTTTGAAAGGTTCTCGCAGCTGACAATGAACGACCGTAGAGGCCTTGGTCTTGGCCTTTTTATCGCCAAGTGGATCGTTGAGGCCCATAAGGGACGCATTTGGGTTACATCAGAAGTGGGAAAGGGAAGCACGTTCAGCTTCACGCTTCCATTGACGGGATCGATGTAGAGTTGTCTTGTTCCTCAATACATCTCGGAGGTGATAGTCGGTCGGTCAATGTATGAGACTTCAACAAAAACATCATGGGATGAAGTGTGATCAGCCTTGGCCCGCTGGTTAAGAATCCCAACGAAGACCTACCTCATGACACTCAGCAAGATCAATCATCAGTTGAAAGTGAGGATTCTTGATGGCGCACAGCATCCTGGGTCAGGGTATGTCATGATGTTTTGGCACCAGTCTGGCACCAATAGACATTCTCGCATCAACGGGCGGCTCAGCGGGCGACCGTAGAGCCATTCGAACGCAGGACCACCCCCAGGAATCCAAGCACTATGGCGTCTTCGCACACCGGAACCCGGTGCCGTAGCCTTGGAACGACGGCACATGGGTCTCCCGTTCCGCGGCGCGCAGCCCCTCCGGACCGCTCCCCCAGGAGCCGCCACGGACCACTTTGGAAAGGCCCGTGGCCGGTCCTGTCGGATTCCGCAACGGGGCGGTGCTGTAATAGTCATCGTCATACCAGTCGCTGACCCACTCCCAGACATTCCCGGCCATATCATTGATGCCATAGGGGCTCTTGCCATCTTCAAACATCCCCACCGGTGTTAATCCCATATGGCTATTCCATAACTCTTTATTCATGTTCCCATGAAACTTCGTCGGAGGCTCATTCCCCCAGGGATAGGTCCGGCCATCCGTTCCCCGCGCCGCCTTCTCCCACTCCGCCTCAGTCGGCTGGCGCTTGCCGGCCCATGTGCAGTACGCGGCCGCATCCGTCCAATCCACATTGACGACGGGACGCTTCTGGTGCATCGCGCGGCTCATGATATTCCAGTCCGGCGGTGCTCCATGGGACGAGGCTTCCAAGAACTTCGCATATTGCCCCACCGTCAGTTGGTCTTTATCCATAAAAAAAGCATCCAGATAGACGCGGCGGACCGGTCGTTCGTCGGCGTCGCCCGTCCAACTCCCCATAATAAACTCCCCCGCCGGCACCAGTACCATCGATCGTTCAAGATGCTGAGGTAACGACGGCGTCTTGTAATTCACTGTGTGCCTCTGCTGAATTTTCTCGTGCACCTGTTGGTAGACGGCCCGTTGTTCGTCATCGAGACCTAGCTTGTTCGCCACGTCTAGGCTGTCCTCGGCCTGGGCGACCTGCTCGGGTGAGGCATTCGGCTCGTTAATGACCTGCGTCCCTTCGTCCAGCAAGCGCCACACTTTGGCCTTGCGCCCCCGTTGTTGGGCCAAACCAGCCACTGAGGATTTTGCATCCAGCTCCAGCGAGGTCTCGTAATGCTCTTCCGCACAAGCCCAGGCTTTCAATCCCTGGCAGGCATCGCCAAGATAGAAGTGCGCCAGGGCATTGGCAGGGTATTGTTGGAGGCCGGCTTCAAAGGCCGTGCGCGCCTCCTGGTACTTCTGTTGTTTCAGGAACTCGTAACCTGCGGTAAATTTCTTGGCACGATCATCAAAGAGTGCCGCGGCCATCGTCGGGTCAACATCGAGTCCGAGCACCACGATGAGAGCAAGGATCTTTCTCATACACGACCTCCTCGTTCGGGAGAAGAGACGAGTGCACCCTGTCCGTTATGGCGTGATAGATGGGAAAACTATATACTTCACGCATGAAGAACACAACTGCGCAGGGTCACGGGAAGGAGGGTGGCATGGCCAGTCCCTGGACCTCAAGCAATGTGCGCCGCGCTTCTTCGTCACCTGTGATAACCTGAATGTCGAAGCCTGCTTCAACGATCACACGTTCCCGCACGCAACCTTCCGAAACAGGATTTCTTTGTGTTGGTCCGTTCAGCCCGCTGATGCACGGGCAACGGCAATCTTGGGACAGAGCTATGTATCAAACCTTGAAATCCGCTGATTAAGAGTCCCGCCGAAGATCTACCTCAAGACACACAGCAGAACCAATCTGCAGCAAAAGAGGAAGATTCGTGATTGTGCACATCATCATGAATCATCCTGTGTCAGGGTGTTTCGGCACCAGCTTGGCACCAATAGACGTCTTCCTAAATCACCCTTCTCCTAGGTGGGGCATTCTCACGCCAGCGGATGATTGGCTCAACCCTGTCCATGTGGTCCCGTCGTACATTGAAACATTGGCCCGTACAAAGCTTTCATCATCATTTGTGAACTCGGTGGAATCGAACTCGAAGCCCATATTGTGAAGATCCGGTCTGTTAGGTAGTCTCTTTCAGGGGGCTGATCGCATCCCAATTGATTTGGGAGCGGTCCACTTGCACTATCTGAGAGATATGTTGTCCCAGTTTTATCATGAAGGCATCGTTTTGATCATGCCCATCAGTGAAGTAGTCAACGCGGAATCTTGTGAGGGCAAGGCGTCGTATGAGAGGCGCAATGTGATAGGGGTCGCTTCCCAGCTCCACTGCAGTACGACTCAACTCCAACTGTCCAAGAGAGAGAGGTGCGTGGATCTGTGGTCATGGCTCGACCTTTTGGGGCCGCTGTGCCTGTCGCACAAGCTGCACCATCTCCCACATCGCCCGCGGGATAGGACCCACGGCAAGCAGCAGGACGCAATCGGTGAGCGACACGAAGGACGTTTTCAGGAAGCGGCCCTGCGACGCGTGGTGTCCAATAGTCGAAGCCAGAATCAACGGCCAGCTAATTCGATTTACTCCAGCAGCCCAGATCATCCGTCGGCGTTCAAGCAGACTCACCCGGGTATTGCTCCGGATTAAGATCGAATTTCTCTTTGCACTGGGAACCGCAGAAGTAATGCGTCTGCCCTTTGTGTTCGGTTCGTCCAGCGGCGGTAGCCGCTTTTATGTTCATGCCGCACACAGGATCTTTCACTTCTGTTGTGCTCTTCATTATCATCTCTCTTTCGTTCGTGAATTGTGCCTCGATGATCGCTCAAATGTTGATTGACGAACTCCTTCGGCGGGCGGTAGCCAAGCGTCGAGCGCAACCGGATGCGGTTATCGTACTGGTCGAAGAAGTCCTCCAGGTTCGTGCACAAGTGCACGAGGTCACGATAGGCGTGAGCGTAGATCTCCTCGCGCTTGAGCGTCTTCAGAACACTCTCACCGCTGGCGTTGTCATAGGGATTCGCCGACCGACTCATGCTCGGGATCATCTCGTGCTGTTTTAGTATCTGCACGTATGCACCGGAGGCGTACTGCACGCCACGATCCGAGTGATGCACCAAGCCGGGTAGCGGCTGGCGAGCGAGGATCGCCTGCAACGCAATTGTTGGCCTAGGAGCGGCCCCCGCCGATGGTTATCATCGTGGTGGACGACGGATCAGAGATCTCGTCGAGTGAAGCCTGCAGGCCTCAATCGAAGCACCCGCATCGACCGCGCCTCAATCTCGAAGCGGTCGCCGCCTTTCAGCACCGTCACATACTTCGGGGACGCTCCCTTCGCATCTGTGTCTAAGAGCTGGTGCCACCGAACGCCCCGTTTGTGCGCCGGCAAGGTGAAGGGGAGAGGTGTATGATGCGCATTCAGGAGGATCAGCAAGGTGTCATCTACAATCGCCCGGCCCTTCTTATCGGTCTCTGTCATGGCATCACCGGCAAGACGAAGCATGAGGGAGCGGACAGAGCCCCTGTTCCAATCTTCGTCAGTCATGCCCTGCCCATCAGGACGCAACCAGGAAATGTCCTTGACCTCCGATCCATGGATCCGGCGTCCTTGGAAAAAGCGCCGACGCCTGAGCACCGGGTGGTTCTTCCGCAGGGCAACGAGACGTTGCGTAAATACCAGCAACTCACGGGCCGCACGGTCCAGGTTCCAGTCGTACCAACTGAGCTCATTGTCTTGGCAGTACGCATTGTTGTTGCCTTGCTGCGTCCGGCCGATCTCGTCGCCCCCGCAGATCATTGGGACACCCTGCGAGAGCAGGAGCAATGCCAGGCAGTTCCGCTTCTGACGCTCTCTGAGCTCATTGATGGCAGGATCGGCGGTCGGCCCCTCGACGCCACCATTCCAGCTCAGGTTGTCGTCCGTTCCGTCACAGTTGTTTTCACCATTCGCTTCGTTGTGCTTGTGATCGTATGAGACGAGATCGTGGAGTGTGAATCCATCGTGCGCCGTGATGAAATTGACGCTTGCAAAGGGGCGCCGCCCGCTCCTACTGTACAGGTCGCTGCTCCCGGTCAGCCGGTACCCCAACTCCGCCACCTGGCCTCCATCACCTTTCACGTACCGCCGGATGGTGTCCCGGTACTTGCCGTTCCACTCGGCCCAGCCGACCGGAAAGTTGCCGACCTGATAGCCGCCTTCACCCACGTCCCAAGGCTCCGCGATCAGCTTGACCTGGGACAGGATGGGATCCTGGTGGAGGATGTCGAAGAACGCGCTCAGCCGGTCGACCGCATGCAGTTCTCGCGCGAGCGTGGAGGCGAGATCGAAACGAAATCCGTCCACGTGCATCTCCGTCACCCAGTACCGCAGACTATCCATGATGAGTTGCAGGGTCCGGGGGTGCGTGACGTTGAGCGTGTTCCCGCAACCCGTATAGTCCATGTAATAGCGCTTGTTGTCCGCCGTCAGCCGGTAATAGGTGGCATTGTCGACCCCTCGAAACGACAGGGTAGGACCGAGGTGATTTCCTTCCGCCGTATGGTTGTAGACCACGTCCAGGATGACCTCGATTCCCGCGCTGTGGAGGGTCTTGACCATGCTCTTGAATTCCCGGACGGGGCGGCCTCGAACCGGCGATGTGGCATAGCGACTATCGGGGGCAAGAAAGCCGATGGTGTTGTAGCCCCAGTAGTTTGTGAGGCCGCGATCGTACAGGTGTTTGTCGTGGACGAAATGCTGGACGGGTAGCAACTCGATGGCGGTCACCCCCAGAGCAAGCAAATGGTCGATCACGGCGGGCGTTGTCAGGGCGGAATAGGTTCCACGCATGGGTTCCGGGACGTCGGGGTGTCGGGCAGTGAAGCCCTTGACGTGCACTTCATAGATAATCGTTCTGTCCCAGGCGGTCTTCAGCAGCTGATCTCCGCCCCAGGTGAAGGCCTGATCGATGACGACACACTTAGGAATGTTCCCGGCGTTATCCCGGGTGTTGAATGAGAGATCGGCCTTGGGATCCCCGATTGTGTAGCCGAACATGGAGTCGGACCACTGGATCGTACCGGCGATAGATTTGGCATAGGGGTCGATCAAGAGGTTGTTCGGATTAAAGCGGTGTCCGGCTTCCGGCTCATAAGGCCCATGGACGCGGTAGCCATAATGCTGTCCGGGCCGTACCTCCGGCAGGTACACGTGCCAGACCTGATCGGTTTGCTCCTCCACTCGAATGCTCGCCGAGTCTCTGTCGGAGTCGGGTCCGTCGAACAGGCAGAGTTCCACAGCCGTGGCATTCTCGGAAAAGATTGCGAAGTTGACTCCCTCGCCATCCCATGTGGCTCCCAACGGATAGGGGGTCCCAGGCCAAGTTCTCACTTTTCTTCCCTCCCTATTGCCCGGCTAAATCTAGATTATTGCGTACAGCGCGCATGTTTTCCCTTCGGGAACACAGTTTATTTATAGCAATGAGTGAGCAAGTTTCAAAGTAAAGAACCCCGCCCTTCCGGGCGGGGCTTTCTAGAAGAGGCCCAATTGTTCAGCCCCTCGCTTCTTCGCCTCATGAAACCGAATGTACTTCTTGATCACATCGGCTGTCACTTTGTCACCCACCGTCCGAACAAAATACCCATCTTCCCAAAACTCTCCACCCCGCAACTGCTGGCGCACTTCGGGAAATCCCGCTCGAATCTCCCGCGCACTGACCGCCGTCAACAGCCCCACCACCTGCCCAATCGAGTATTTCGACGGAAAACTCAGAAACACATGCACATGGTCTTTGTCCACTTCCAACCCTTCGAGCTCAAACCCATGATGCTCCGCGATCTCCAGAAACAATTCTCGTACGCGCTCCCGCACTGCTCCTTGCAGCACCCACTTGCGGTACTTGGGCGCCCACACCAGATGATAGCGGGTGTCGTAGACACAGTGGCTGGCACGCCGGATTGCCATACCCCCACTGTACAAGATCGGTGCTGCCTCCGGCAGCAGGCCTTTTTCCTCCCCGCCCTGCCGGGCGGGGCATCCAAAGGCGATTTTTCGTGATGGCGACTAGGACGAAGTCGCGATCGTCCAAATGCAACGAGGCCAAGAACGTGTCGTACGTGACGCTGATCGAGCCGGGCTCGTGGCCGAAGATACGATACTGCTCGTCCGACCACTGCACTTTCCCGCTGTTGATATCCCAGTCCCAGCTCCCCAGATGGGCCAGAGCCTGCGCCTCGATAAGATGGCGTCGTTGCCGCTGAAGTTCCTCTTCCACCCGCTTCTTGTCAGACACATCCCGCCCGATTCCGGTGATACCGATGGACTCGCCCTGAGCATTCTTGAGTAGGGCGCCGGTCCAGTGATAGGGAATGAAGCAGTGCTCTTTGGTCAGCAGATGGCCTTCAAGTTCGGTGTACCCTTCCATGAAAACCCGCTGAATGGCGGCGGCAGTGCGGGTCTGTTCTTCCGGAGGCACGAAGGCTAAGGCAGGCTTGTTCAACAATTCCCCTGGGCTGTATCCCGTGACGTCTTCGAGACGCCGATTCCATTTCACTACGTTGCCTTGGGTGTCGAGGGCAAACACGATATCGGGGATCGTCTCCATGACATTGTGTAAATCGGCCAGGGCCTGAACCCTTTTCTGCTCGGCTCGCTGCCGCTCGAATTCCGCGGCCACGCGCGGCGCAAAGACTTCCAACAGTGACTGCATATAGTCGCCCTGTTGCAATGGCTTGGTATCCATCACGACGAGCAATCCAATGGCTGCTCCGCCTTTGGTCCGGAGCGGCACAGCGCAATAGCTCTCAGGTCCGAGGTCTGTCAAACGCTGGAACCGAGGAAACATTGCCTGGAGATCCTGGTCAAAGCAGGTGAAGCTCTGTGTCAGTGCGGTGGTACAAGGCGCATGGGCGAGTTCATATTCGAAGTTGTCGACGAGGGTGCCTCCAGCCGAGACGGCCAGGGTGCGGATTTTCTTGATGCGATCTCCCTGGACCTCCCCGATGACTGCGTACTGCACCTTCAACACTGTCGTCAGATGTGTCACCAAGGCCGCGAAGAACTCCTCGCCGGTCTCCGCTGCAGTAACCTCGACAATCGCGCGCAGCAGCTCAGATTGTTCCCGCAAGTCCTGCGCCGAACGGTCCCGCTCGGCCAGCTGGCGCGACAGGTCGGCGACCTGGCTGCGTAGTGCGTCGAGTTCAGACAGATGGCCGGTACTACTCATCATGCGACTCCTTGCCATGCAAGATGGTGATGTATTGCGGGTGGGCACGGATCATCAGTATCGAAATATTCAAACGCAGCGGTGACAATCGCGCTGATGCCACGTAAGTTGTATGGAACGATTCTGATGATGACTGAAGAAGAAATGGAAAACAGCAGATGCGCGACGAACATCCCGGCGACGAATCCCAGTCCTGTCGTTTTGGAGCAGATCGGGTAGAGAGAACCACATTGCTGCCCGCCCAAGCTGGTGATTCTTAACGGACGGATTCAGGAGCGTACGGGAGCGAATGAGAGTTAAGATCCAAATGGCCTAAAAATCGGAGAAACAGGGCACACGCACACACCATTGAGATGGTGCCGAAGGCGGGACTTGAACCCGCACGGCTTGCGCCACACGCCCCTCAAACGTGCGTGTCTGCCATTTCACCACTTCGGCACTCCGTAGGAGCTTGAAAATCCCCGCAACTGCGTTCTCGCGTCGCTCAAACCCTCAGCGTACAGAAGCAAACCCCTCGAATGCGGAATCACTGAGGGGGCTTTTCCGTTCGCCAAGACCCATGTAAAGGGCGAACGGTTCACACGAAGTGCGATCTGTACCTCCTCGGGATTTCGCTAGCTGCGGCTTTGCTGCAGGGCTTTTTGACGGTCCTGCAACTCGAGATGCTAAAACAGACTGTCACGTTGTTTCGTGTCGCGCTTGACGCTTCACGAACGACGAACGACTAGCCAGAGGGAATCGCATTATAGAAGTGGGCCAAAATCCTTGTCAATCAATAGAGGCTCCGGTAGAATCGGACCGCCTATGTTCACCGGGTCCTCCAACGTTGTGCAAAGTCTCCACAGCCTCACGTCCACGCTCGATGATGTCGTTGAACGACGGGCACAGGGGTCCGTCGCTGCGTTGTTCGACGTCGACAACACGCTCCTGCCTGGAGAGGCCAGCGAGGTACGGTTCTTCCGCTTTCTGTGGCGGCGTGGCCTGGTGGGATGGAGCGAGTTGAGCCGGAGTGCAGCCTGGCTGGCGAGTCACGTGCCCCCATTCTCGCTGCACTCGCTCCGAGAGCGAAAAGTCTATCTGGCCGGCAAGTGCCCTGCAGACATTGAATCGTATGCGGGAGAGTTCTGTCAGGCTGAGATGATCGGCAAGGTGTCTCTGCAAGGTCGCACGAGGCTGGACGCCCATCGACAGGCTGGCCACCAACTGATTCTTGTGACTGGCGCGCCAGATTTCTTGATTGGACCCCTTGCGACGTTCTTGGACGTGCCTACAGTCTTTGCCGCAAAGCTGGAACAACGGGATTCCGTCTATACCGGTGCGCTGATTCCCCCGCTGCCCTATGGTCGTGGCAAGCGCGAACTGATCCTCGCCCACGCTCGAGAAATGAGTCTCGATCTAGCCAGCTCCTATGCCTATGGTGACAGCCCCGGCGATCACGACCTTCTTGAACTGGTCGGATATCCCTTGGTGATCAACCCGATCCGGGGCATGGCTCGCACGGCGCAACGCCGAGGCTGGCCTGTCATGACCTGGAAGTAAGCCCACGTGAATCATTGATCGATTACTGTTTGTTCACTTCAGAATACATGAATCAATGAAACCATGACGACCTCGTCGATGCTTCGGGTCACGGAGATCTTCCATAGCATTCAAGGTGAATCAAGTTACGCTGGACAGCCTTGTGTGTTTGTACGACTGACCGGATGCCCACTCCGCTGCACCTGGTGCGATACCGACTATGCCTTTTACGGAGGGCGCGAGTGCTCGCTCGATGAAGTCTTGGCACAGGTGCACACCTATGGGTGTCGCCTTGTGGAGGTCACGGGAGGAGAACCGCTTGCCCAGCCTGAGAGTCTCCCATTGATGACCAGACTCTGCGATGCCGACTATACCGTTCTCCTTGAGACCAGCGGCGCCATCGATATTACACCGGTCGACCCACGTGTCCATGTCATCCTGGACGTGAAGTGCCCAGGGAGCGGGATGACAGATCGGATGCACTGGCCGAATCTTTCGATGCTAGCGGCCAAGGATGAGGTAAAGTTTGTTCTGACTGACCGAGCCGACTACGACTGGGCCCGTGAGATTCTTGCCCGGTATGAGATAGCCAGCCGGTGTTCGGTGCTCTTCAGCCCGGTCTTCGGCTCGCTCGATGTGCGTCAGTTGGCCGAATGGATTTTGACCGATCGCCTGCCGGTCCGTTTTCAATTGCAGATGCACAAGTATATTTGGGCGCCGGATATGCGAGGGGTGTAAGAAGCCTGACGCGCAAGAAAAGAGCAGATCAAAAGACGCACGACGAGCGTCGAGAACGAAGGAGACATGAATGAAAATCATGCAGGTTACGGTGGAGGTTGAGCGAGCAGAGACCGCATCCGCAGAGGTGTTAGTACTCACGCATTGTGAAGGAGAGGCATTGGCCAAACAAGATACGGCTCTGCTCGATCGGGCCCTCAAGAGCGCGTTGAGCAACCTGGTGCACTCCAAGGAATTCGAAGGCAAGGCCAACGAAGTCTTGCTGTATCACACGCAAGGTACAGTACCTGCGAAACGGGTGGTACTGGTCGGTTTGGGCAAGAAGAACGAGGTGACGGTTGAGACGATCCGGCAAGCGCTGGGCTCAGCCGCGAAACGCGTCCGTCAGGCGAAGGTCGGGTCCTTTGCGGTGGCGCTGCCGACCGTGAGGCCTGATGGAATGTCATCGCTCGAAGTGGCGCAAGCGATGGTCGAAGGAGCGATCCTGGGCAGTTATCAGTTCACCGTCTATCGGAGCGAAGCCGCCTCAGGGCGAGACGTCGAGGGAATGAGGATTCTCATCCCGAGGAAGAGTCAGTTGCGACAGGTGACCGAAGGGATTCGGCGCGGCGTCGCCACAGCAGAGGCCACCGTCTTTGTCCGCGACCTCTGTAATCATCCCTCCAACATCCTGACCCCTACCAAAGTCGCTAACGAAGCGAAGACCCTTGCCAAGGCTGAAGGAATTGCGATCAAAATTTTCGAGCAAAAAGAGATGGAACAGTTGGGGATGGGGGCGCTGCTCGGCGTGGCACGCGGGAGCCAGGAGCCACCCAAGTTCATCATCCTTGAATACAACGGAGCCAAGAAAAAAGACGAACGTCCGGTCGTGCTGGTCGGGAAAACGATCACGTTCGATACAGGTGGAATCTCCCTGAAGCCTGCCGAAAACATGGAACATATGAAAGCCGATATGACGGGGGGAGCCGAAGTCCTGGCTTCGATCAGAGCGGCAGCCAGACTCAAGCTCCCGTTGCGTCTTATCAGCATCTTGCCCGTGGCCGAAAACATGCCGGGCGGCCGGGCAATGAAGCCGGGCGATATCGTGACGACGTTGTCGGGGAAAACCGTCGAAGTGCAGAACACGGACGCAGAAGGCCGGCTTATCCTGGCCGACGGCCTCGCCTATGCCATGCGCTATAAACCGGCAGCCCTGATCGACATTGCGACACTCACAGGTGCTTGTGTCGTCGCGCTCGGCCAATTTGCGATCGGCATGTTCGGCACCGACCACGCGCTTAAGGAACAGGTTAGGAAGTCAGGACAAAAGGCCGGCGAGCGGGTGTGGGAGATGCCTTTGTGGGAAGAATATTTTGAACAGCTCAAGAGCGACGTCGCCGATATGCGCAACATCGGCGGCCGTGGCGGCGGCATGATTACCGCAGCGCTCTTTCTGAGCAAGTTCGTGGGGGACTGCCCATGGGTACACCTCGATATTGCCAGTACGGATTGGAGCGAACGGGAACGAGCCTATATTCCGAAGGGCCCCACCGCAATTGGCACTCGATTATTGGTGCAGTATCTGATCGATCGAAGCTTGTAAGAAGGTCGAGGCTGAAATTCAGGCTCAGGCATGAAGAAACATGTAAACTAGCAACCTGCGAAACAGTTCGTTATCGTGCGGCGCGCTGCTGTGATAATACATATGGCGATAGCACCTGAATCGTCAGCGGGATGCTCAAAAAGGCCGTCAGCAAGGCCGCAGCGAGTGAAGACCGGAGACGTACCCTCTGGGGTACGTTGAGGATCTGAGCGATGCGAGAACGAAGCTGGCGGACTTTTTCAGCATCCCGCTAAAAGGATTTCATGACTTCGCGTGAAAAAATCGCACAGCTCTTCATGGTCGGGTTTGTCGGCACGTCGGTCACGCCCGATCTGGCTTCGTTCATCAAAGAGTACAAGCCGGGCGGTGTCATTCTCTTCTCGCGAAATCTCGAGTCCGTCGAACAGATGGTCGATCTGACCAACAGCCTGCAAACCTGCAGCCGCCATTCGCCGTTGTTGATTTCGATCGATCAGGAAGGCGGTCGAGTTTCCCGTCTTCCGAAGGGTTTTACAATATTCCCCCCCTGCGACCTATTGGGCCGCTGCAACTCAACCGAATTGGCCTACGCGGCTGCGGCCACCATTGCGAAAGAGTTGAGGGCGGTGGGCGTGAACATGAATATGGCGCCGGTGCTCGATGTGAACAGCAATCCGGACAATCCGGTCATCGGCGACCGGGCGTTCGGCGCGACGCCGGATGTCGTGTGTGAGCTGGGGATGGCGACGGCGGCGGGGCTGCAAGACAATAAGGTTGTGGCCTGTGGAAAACACTTTCCCGGTCACGGCGATACCAGTGTCGATTCTCACAAGGAGCTTCCGGTGGTTGAGGCATCGCGCAAACGATTGGAGGCCGTCGAGTTTCCTCCCTTCCGCCGTGCTGTTGCGCAAGGCGTGGTATCGATGATGACCGCGCACGTCCTCTACCGAGTCCTCGATCCAGAATTGCCTGCCACGCTCTCGCCGACCATCATCACGAATTTCTTGCGCCAGGAGCTACAATACGACGGCGTGGTGCTGACGGATGATTTGGAAATGCACGCGATTATCGATCATTATGGCGTAGAAGATGCTGCAGTTCGTGCGGTGCTGGCAGGATGCGATGTCCTGCTGATTTGTAAAGATCGGGATCGGGAAGTCGCCGCCTTCAGGGCCGTGGAGCAGGCGGTAGAGGCTGGAACAATTTCTCCCGAACGGTTGGATCAGTCGGTTGCTCGGATTTCCCGCCTAAAAAGCAGGTTCGTGGCCCCTTATAAGCCGGTGACGATCTCCGACGCGATGCTCATTGCAGGATGCCGAACCCATCAGGCCTTGCTGCACTCGATCGAACAGGTTCAGATTCGGCTATCTCGCCCGCAATATTCATGAGCGCTTCCGCTGCCGTCAATTTGGCGAGAGGCGAGGGGCCAGAGGCGAAGGGTGACTTCAGGGAATATCTTCCCTCGTACCATTAGTCTGACCCCCTCCC
>DATHTZ010000675.1:0-4865 GCA_035462675.1 Nitrospiraceae bacterium
CGGGCTTCAAGATAGTACTTGGCAAGCGTCACTAATGCGGCCGTATGGTCCGGAACGATCTGTATTACCTCCTGATACAGCGAGACAGCATTGCGCCAGTTTTTTTCCTTCTCCTCGACTTGTGCAAATAAAAAATAGGCATCGGCATCCTTCGGGTCGATTTTCAAGACATTGCGAAGAGCCACACGAGCTTTTGGATAGTTACCTGCTTCAAGGTATTCTTGCGCCAGTGCACGGTACTTGGCCTTCCGCTCCTCTGGCCCGCCACACGCGATGAGCAAGATCGCCACTACCAAGATGATGATGCCCTGGTATTTCATTGTGTTACCTTAGCAATCTGTTGAATGGTGCGCCAGTTATTCGGAAAATTACACCTTCTCTCTACAGCCACATCCGAATCCCCAGTCCAAACAAGATCCACAAGGACACCAGGCCGAGTTGTTTCACACGGTCCGCGAAGGCGTGCAGCAGTAGCTCAAACGAGAAAAACAACACAATCAGCTTGGCCGCAAAGAGACCGAACGTCGAGATATCTGCGCGCACTTCCGGAAAGAACGGAAAGGTCACAGCTAGACACACCATTAAGTAATCCAGCGGCGTCGTCTGAAACCGACTTTGGCTATCGAACCGCATACTGAGCAAGACCATCACAGCCATTGCGCCAAACATGATGTGATAGGTCACGGGGACTGGATACACGGCTTGCATCCATGAGCTATCGCTCACATACAGCAAGAAGGTGCTGCCCAAGTAGAGTCCCCCCCGCACAAAATACGGAGCCAGTCGAGGAAGGAAGGAAAGACCGATCAAAAGAATCGCGAACAGTGCGGTCGATATGTACCCGACATCCGGAGGAACCTGCGCAGGAAGAAAGACCGTGACAATGAGAAACAGGGGAACCACCGCGGCTAAGAATCGAATCGGCAGATCGCGCAATAAAGGACTGCTGAGAAGGTCCGAAAGCCACTTGTCAGAACGAACACGAACACTCTGCGGGGCCGGACGGGGAATCAATCCATGCCCTGCGGCGACAAAGAGGGCCAATACGGCACCGGCCAAGATGAGATAGAGCGGCACAATCAACGTATCAGACTGCCATCGAAGCAGGTAGGCCAACCCCACCATCCCTGCCTGAAGAGCGTAAATCGCCGTAACGGCTTCATAGTGGGACAAGCCGGCCGTCATCAGCTTGTGGTGCAGATGCTTACGATCGCCAATAAAAGGGGAACGTCCCTCGACAAGCCGTTGTACGGACACGCCTAGCGTATCCAGAAATGGCAACCCTAAGAGAAAGAGCGACAAGACCGGGCTGAAGGGCCCATTGGTCGAATCGGTCAGGAGGATGGCAAGCACACCCATAATAAAACCAAGCAACTGACTGCCACTGTCCCCCATAAAAATCCGAGCCGGATAGGTGTTGTAGCGCAAGAAACCCAAGAGACCTCCTAGGAACGGAACCGTCAGCAAAAGGACCGTCGAATTGTTAGAGAGATAGGCCAAGTACGCAATCCCGCAAAAAGTCAAGAAGGAAAGCCCACCTGCCAGTCCATCGAGACCGTCCGTGAGATTCACCGCGTTCGAGACAGCAACCAGGAAGAGCACCGTTACGGGAACCCCTATCCATAGTGGCAATTCAGCATCGAGCAGGAATGGGATGTTCTCGAATCGGATCCCACCGACGATAATGACTGCACACGCTGCTGCCAACTGCCCCAGCAGCTTAATCCGGTAGCCGAGATTCGCACGATCGTCCCACACGCCAAATCCCAGGATAATCAATCCGCTGAGGAGTACCGACAACGTGATGTTGTCTTTGGGTCCCCACCACAAAATACTGCCTAACGCTCCAATGGCAAAGGCAATGCCACCAATCCTCGGGATAGGATTCTGATGAACTTTGCGCTCCCCTGGTTGGTCCATGAAATGGAACCGATCAGCCAGGAGGCGCAAGGGCGGAATCAAGGCCATGCAAACGAGCAGCGATGTGATAAAGCTGAAAAAAAGATCACTATTCATCGTTGCACCATCTCATCAACGCCAGAGAAAGGCTGATGTCGAGGTCCACGCAACTTGGTACTAGGTGTTAGTAGCATAGCTTGAATGACGAGTGAACCTCTCTCTTCACTCCCCTACACAACCTGACCCGTAACCTTTCTTTCCCATTTCAATCCGGCACGTAACGATTCAATTCTGGCTCGATCGTTGAGACGAATCGGAGTAGCCGTTGATCGACGACCTCCTCTGTTTCGCCTGGACCAACCAGCGAGGCGATTCGCACAAGTGCCCCATCGGTTCGCCCCCGTGACACGCCATCCCAGAGTAAAAATAATTTGACGAGATATTCATTGCTGATAATCCGGTCGCGCTGCTTAAACCAATACAAAACAATTTGTTTCTGGTTGTCTTTTTGGATCAACGCTCGATTGACATGCAACGGCCGAAGCATTCCAGAACTCACTGGCACATCTATCGGCTTTATCGAGGAGATTTCCCAACCACCACCTGGAAGACAGCTTTGAGGAGAGTGCGCAGATTGACCTTTTCTTTGTGACCGATAGTACGCGGTATACAAATTGACGGGCTGTCCACTCTCGAATCGATAATCGGCCAATACATAGTCGTCGAACCGAAGCGTATCGATATACTGTTTTTCTAGTGTCAGGGAGGTCCCCATCCACCCATCGAATTGCATCGGAAAATCGACAAACATGGCTCGGGACGGCGTGACTTCTACACGCTCCATCATAAGTGTCGAGGCGAACGCAACGGGAACAAGAAGAGCCACGCTGCAGAGATACGCGGGGCTTGGGAACAACTTGATAGTCGGTGGAGGACGGAGGGTCGAGGCAGGGCGAGAGGCCAAAGGGAGGGTTGCAAGCGAGGAAGAGCGGAAAGGTTGGACGGTCACAGCAGGGATGGGATCAAGATGTTGGCCAGCCCACGTGAATCGATCGAAAAAGGACGATCGGTCCCTCTTGGTCCCGAACCTGGACAACAACCACATCTCCATTATCAGCAGACCCAAACTCGCCATAAACAGCAACCAGCCTTCGAACAGATGGTAGAACCCTTCGGCAGTCCCCTGCCCATACCATTCCACCAAGACTCCGATCATTCCGATTCGGAAACCATTCACGACGATAGAGATCGGAATCGACGAGAGAACGAGCACCACTCGTTTCCACATCCGATCCTTGAAGAAATAGCCGCAGAGCAGCGCAAGTGAGATGAGCGGAAGCAAATATCGAATACCGCTGCAGGCCTCGACGACTTGAAGTTGGACCGGCCCCAGATCGATCACATTGCCATCGCGAAAGGCCGTGACGCCTACAAGTTGTAAGCAGCCCACTCCAAGAGCCGAGGACCACAGCTGTAGTTGACTCGACAAATTTGCATAGAAGAAAACCGGCAATGGGATACAGGTCAATAGATAGGAAAGAGGGAATACGATTGCCCTTACCCCACGGACTCCGATTGAAGCAATGACCAGACCCACAATGACCATCCAGAGCGAAACATGCTGCAGTACATACAATGTGGCGAGCTCACCGATCCAATAGAGAAAGAGTCCTGCTGAAATTACAACAAGGCCCCACCACGAATTCTCCGCACGAACTTCATCGATACGATGACGTGCCTGCCAGATCAAGAAGAGACTAATCAGAGGAACAAATATCCCATGGCTGTAATCTTCGCTTCCCCATTGGCGAAACAAGAATGCAAGGCTATCGGCATACAGATATCCCAGAAGGGCAATGACCAAGGCTGCGCTAAAGGCAAGAGAGAGCTTGCTATTCATAAAGAATATTCAGGCATACGATGATCTGAAGTTAGATCGGCCGCACAGAGGCTTATCTGGAAACCAAATTGAAGGCTGAACGATAACCTTCTCACTATCGGGTCAGATGTTTTGAGGATTACTTCTTTGCTCGCCGATCTATCGTGCAGTAGAACCGATCCAACAATAAAACGGTGCAACGTATTTCACTAAAGCTGTGCATCTGCATCTCAAGTTTCCCACAGTATTTGACTACCTGCGACATATTTCCTCAAAAAGAACGGGCTTGATACCTCCTTGCTGAGATACCAAGCCCTGGGTCAAAAGGAACCTGCTTGTGGTTTATGCCTGATGAGGCCGGCGAAGGTTTCGCAACCCTCCGGCGCCAAGACCAACCAACGATATGAGACCAGCGCCGAACAAAAGCACGGCCGCCGGCAAAGGAACCGCCGTCAAGTGAGCCAATGAGCCAACCACGTAGTTCCCAACACCACTAAAGTTCAGACGCCACTGATTCCTGGCAAATGAATTCAAGCTCGGTGGGGTGGTCGTAAGACTCAAGTCGCTAAAAACTCTTCCGCTCGGATCGGAGAGCGACACTTGAAAGCTTGTAGGTATCACTCCATTAATCGCCATACCCGTAACACTCGAAAATGCGGTCACACTATCACTCCCGCCCATTGGAGGACTGTTCATAATAACGATGCCATTGGCACCTGGTGCATACGAGAAAGGGCGACCGTTAACATTCAGGTTGAGCGCGGTAATCGAGTTCAGATAGATGCCCGTTCCTGGAACAACCGGGTCAGTGGCTGAATCGAACGTGACAGTTCCTGACATACTACCAGTGCCCAAAGTGGGGAACAGTACACCTCCGACCTCGCCAATCGATCCATCAAACGAGAAAGTTACGAGGGACGCCTCCGATGGTCCAGCGACTGCAAGCAAAGAACACAGTGCGATTGCCGGCAGGAACAGTCCTCTACCAGACAACTGCTTCATGATCTTCATAACAAGGACTCCTTAGTATAAGTGGTACATGTGCACAGCTTAGCAATAGAGCAAACCAAAGCAAATCCTAGACCAT
>DATHTZ010000676.1:0-8705 GCA_035462675.1 Nitrospiraceae bacterium
ACGTCAATGCGTACTCCGGGGTAGAGGCTCTCAAAGCGCTTGCCGATTTCGGCGATAAGCGGGGCCAGGGTGCTCGCACCGGTAATCACAAGCTTTCCAGTCAGTTGATCCGCAGCGATCTTCTGGTCTCCGGCAGATACCGGGGCACACATGAGAACCGCCATCGATAGAGCAGCTAGAGCTGCGTATTTCTTCAGTATGAACAAGCTTGGCATCGAATCATCTAAATATCTCGATATATTTGTCGTGCGCAATTATTCAGGCGACCGTTCCACCACAAGACGAACCGGCTCCGGCGGTACAGCCGTAGCAATGGTTGCGTGTTGTGATCTGTCGCCGATTGAGCTGAACCGGATCAAAGTCTCGGATATGAGCGGGTGCACTATGATCTACCGGCAGATCGAGCATCTGGTTGAAGTCGCAGTCGTAGAGGGCGCCATCCCAGCCCACGGAGATCGTGTAGCGGCACATGACGCCGGCCGCGGCAGCGGGATTGAAGGCGTTGGCCAATCTCTCCATATATTGTTCGTAGTTGCCGCTCTCCAGGAGAAACTCCAGAAATCGGCTGATCGGCATATTGGTGATCGTATAGAGGTGGTTGAACTCGACACCATGGCGAGCCCGGAGTTCCTTTCGAAACTGCGCTTCGATCGCCTCTTGCTTGGGAGGGAGAAAGGCTCCTGCCGGATTGCAGACGAGATTCAAAGACAACCCGCTGTCAGGCCGGCCGTAGCCGAGTCGATTGAGAAGGCGAAGCGCCTGGATCGATTTTTCAAACACGCCCTCACCTCGCTGCGCATCGGTCTGGCCGGCGCGGTAATACGGCAGCGATGCGACGATTTCCACACGATGCCCGGCGAGGAACTCTGCTAAGTCCGCTTGAGATGGAAGGAGCAAGACAGACAAGTTACATCGATCCATCACATGGCGACCCAGTGCCCGGCTCTGTTCAACCAGCCAGCGAAAATTGGGGTTGAGTTCCGGTGCGCCACCCGTGATATCGACAGTAGGAATATCGGTCTGAGCGAGAGCGCGGATGCACTGCTCTGCCGTTTCGCGGGACATGCGTTCGGTCCGGTCAGGCCCTGCATCGACGTGACAGTGACGACAGGTCTGATTGCAGAGCTTGCCGACATTGATCTGAAAGACGGTGATCCCGGTGGCGCGAAGCGGAAGTAGGCCGATATGATTGAGGTGCTTCTCGAAAGGGGGGTAGTTCGCTGTCCTCCCAAGCATCTTCAGTTGCTCCGTTGGGGAGGCGAGGGAGTGATGTTGTCCCAGTAGGGTCAGCGCCATACGATCCTTTTACTGAATGGTGAGACCGATCTGGGAATCGGTCATCCGATTAGCGTGCGTGACCGATGTTTACTAAAGCCGTTTCTGGAAACCGCAACTCACAGCAGCCGAAATCCAGAGCCTGTCCTTGCCTGTTTGCCAGGGCTCGTTGGATCGCGGGAGAGACTCTGTAACAAACCTGTTTGCCGTCCCGATGTCCCTCGACCAGACCTGAGTCTCGCAGTATACGGAGATGATGGGAGGCATGAGGTTGAGAGCACTTCAATTCCTGCACAAGATCCGTCACGCATTTTTCACCGATGAGCAAGGATTCCAAGATGCGCAGCCGCGTTTCGTCGCCCAACGCTTTGAGAACCGTGGCGCATTGGCGCGAAGTCAGCATCTTTGTGCTCAAGGGGGCCTTCATCAGCAGCAGCCCTCATTAGGGGAACAGGTGACGGCATCACCGCTGACGTGTTGGCCTGCGCGATTGATGATCGCGAAATGAGGAGCGTAACCGTCGGCTTCCAATACGTGTAGCGTCTTGGAACAGATCTCCACCGGTTCACCTCGGCGATACACATGGTGATCGTCATCGGCTGCTTCGACGAAGGGTCCGGCGAATATGGCGAAATACCCTTGCCAGGTGCATGGAGCGTCTACCGGATAGATCGCGGTCCATCGGTCGTCGGCTCGATCCAGCCAAAGTGGCCCGGAGGACAGGACAAAGTGAGATGCTAATGGAGCTTGGCTCAACAGGTACAGAGCGTCCGGCGTGATCAGCTGAGGAATGCCTCGGAGATGGGTTGTGCCCAGTTCATCGACTACTCGGCTGAACGGCCCGCGGAGCGTGGCATAACGAACGTCCGACTGAGGCGCGCTCGCGGGCAGTTTATATCCCGTCAAGGTAACGGAGAAGAAGTGAATGCCATCGATCGCTTGCCAGGGTGAGACTTTGATCAGATGAATGCCCAGGAAGCCGGCTCCCACCATCCCCGCGATATAGTCGGTGAGCGTCAGTGCTCCGGAGAGGCAGTCGCCCCACTTTTCAGCGTCATGCACCAAATATTGCGGAACGGGCTGATCGGCTACGATGTCGGAGATCGTAAATCGTCCACCCGGCTTGGCGACGCGAAACATTTCCCTAAAGACCTTCCGTTTATCCGGCGCCAGGTTGATCACACAATTGGAGATGATCAGATCGATGGTACCGTCGAGCACTGGTATCGCGTCCGCCATCCCTTTGCGAAACTCGACGTTGGGAGAGGTGTATCCGAGATTGGCTGCGACGGCGGGAGCATTCTTTTGGGCGATGGCCAGCATGGTGTCGGTCATGTCGATCCCGATGACGTGACCTGTCGGGCCGACAAGCCGGGAGGCTTCAAAGCAATCGATCCCGCCGCCTGAACCAATGTCCAGAACGGTTTCCCCCTGGGAGACAGTCTTGAGTCCGGCTGGTGTCCCACAACCATACGAAATCTTGAGAACCTCTTCCGGGATGAAGGACCGGAGATCAGCCATATCGTAACTGGTCGGGCAACACATCTGCTCGCCCGTCGATGCAGCCCGAGCATAACGATCGCTGACCTTTTGGGTAATCTCATCTATTGGCATAGCCGCCTCATGGTCCTATGGAATTATACAGTCCTCTCCATGTATCAATTTGGATGGCGGTTCGTCAACTCCGTTTTCCCCTAGATCCCCGTCATGCGTAGGGAGGGGGACCTGGACCAGTTGCAGGGCCTCAATGCATGGGGCGAGGCCCAATCCTGAGTCGTCGGGATCGAGCTATTTTTACAAGCTCGAAGTGCTGCTCAACCAAGGTTCAAGAAGTCTTTTTCAGCTGTGGATAGAGTGCCGCACAAGCCATGGGTGTATCAGCTGGGGTTTGCTCGAAGTGCGCCGCAAGGTTCCCGGTCAATGGCACCCCGCTCTCATAGACCGTAAAGAAGTAGGGATCTGGAGCCGTCAGTCCATATTTATCAATCAGCATTTGATGCTGCCGTTCGGACTGGATGTGATAGCGCACTCGAGCCGTCAGTTTAAGCCCCGCAATGTCTCTCGGCAGTCGATAGGAAAATGTGTAATCCCGGCTTGCCAACGGCATTAACCGATTGTCGTGGAGTTCAATAATCGCCGGCTGCCACATGATCCATCGACCCATGGTATCTGTCTGGCTTTCCAATACTTGTCGGTTCTGATCCTCGACAGCAAACTCTACTGTGAAATGCCGATCGGGGTCTCCCGTTGGGAGCTTATGCCCTGCTCCCGCATTGATGAGGGTTAATGTCACTTGAACCTTGTCCCCCGGCTTTGGTTCAGCCGGTTCGGCAACAACCTTGATGCCGACCGCCCGTTTGACCATCTCGGGATCGTGTCCGCCGCGCCAGAGATGTTGACGACCTCGTCGAACGGGGCCGCCCGTGGCTACCGGGCGTTCGACCTCAGGCATGTGGCAGTTTTGACAGATAAAACCGCGTTCCTTCATCCAGTACCCGCCCTCGTATTCGGCATAGGTGCCGCAAGGCCCTCCGTTATAAAATTGCGCCGGACCCCCTACGACGCTATGGCATCGATAACAGAGCTGGGTCGTGCGAAAGCTGGGGTCGAATTTCGTGGGATGAGGGGCTGCGGCATCGTCAAAGGGTCCGAGGATCACCCCATCCCGGACGTGGCAGGCCGCGCAGGTCACTCCTTCGTTCTGATAGTCGGGATCGTACTGAGGATTCGGATCCTGAACGGCTTTTTCAACCCGCTCGCGCGGGATCTCTTTGATCAACGTGGGTTGTTGGTTTTCTAATGGGGTATGGCAGTTTAAGCAGACCCATGTGTGCTTATCCTTCGTCCAATAGGCATGGAAGAACGGATCGCGATAGGCCTGCGAATGGATGCTGGTTTTCCATTCTGCATAAATCTCCTTGTGGCAAGACCCACAGGATTCCGCTCGCAAACTCGTGAGACCTTCTGGAATTTTTTGATAGGGAATCGCATGCGCATAGTCTGAACGCAATCCGAAGATGACGGTGGGCTTCACCTCGGTGTAGTAGACATAGGTGAGGCCCGCGAGGACTAGAAGGCCGATCAGGATTTTTGCAAGCAATCGCATGGCAGAAGACTCATCCGTCGAGTAGACGTGATGCTTTCTGAGTCAGGGCACATAGAAGATCCGAGCGCATGAACTTGTCCCAGAGATCCGTCTTGCTCTTTCCCGTCTCCGCGAACTTGCCGAGATCCTGTGGACGATAGTAGGTGTCCATAGCGAGCGCTCCCTATGAATGACGCGTTGGGGTTTCGGTGAATTTTCGATAGACAACGGGTATCAGCATGAGCAGACCCAGTAAGCTGAAAGCCAGAAGGAGTCGCGGCGAGACCAGTTCTGAAAGGGCATTGATGGTGCCCAGCTGACGTCCGGCGAAGGTATACACCGCACTGCCTGGAATAATTCCTACGGCGGTCGCCACGACATACGTGCTCACCTTCACTCGCGTCAGACCTGAGAGGAGATTGACGAGAAAGAAGGGAAAGAATGGAATGAGCCGCAACGTCAGAAGATAATTGAATGCATTCTTTGCAAAGCCATCCTGAATCGGACCGAGCCGATCGCCAAATTTCCGCTCCACCCACTGTCGAAATAGATAGCGGGCCGCCAGAAAGGCCACCGTCGCACCGGTCGTGGCTCCGATATTGACGTACAGGGAGCCCCACAGACTTCCGAAGAGAAAGCCGCCTGCAAGGGTCATCATCGTCGCACCAGGCAATGAAAAGGATGTTTGGAAGACATAGATCAGGATGAACAAGGCGACGGCCGGCACATAATGGTCCTGGGTAAAGACCAGCAGGCTGTCTCGATTGGCTTTGAGCGTGTCCAGCGACAGATAGGTCTTGAGATCAAAGAAAAAGAATGTACCGATTGCCGATAGAAAGAGCAGCGCCACAACAATCTTCCCCGTGATCGAGGATGTTGCCGATGTGTCTGCCGTGATGGTGCTTTTAAGGAGCATTGAAAATCCTCGATCATACTTCGTGCAGCGGAGCTCTCTTAGACATGAGAAGGCATCGACCACACATTAACATAAAGACATATACTGATATCTATATGTGTTATGACATAATATGACAAGGTCTTGACGGGCGAGCTAATTACAGGAGTGCCATGCGATTTATGAAGCAGGCCGGCAAGCATCAGCAGGGACGGTGATAATCCATACCAGCGTCATGTTCAGGTACGCTTGTCCAGTGAACGAACTGGCAATTTGCAGCTATCGTCTCAAGTGAGTTCATCTTCCACGATATGGCTCCGAATATCCGATGCTCGAGTGAGTCACGGCTGGCAACACGTCATGCTGGTGGGAGGGAGTCTCTCCCTCGCGTATCTGATTGCGTTCCTCACGCTCATGAACCGGTGGATCAACTTCTGGTTACGCGGGTCGTACTACCTCTCCTATCAAGCGATCTTCTTGACCCTGTTGCTGATTCTCTTTCTGGTCCGGTTGAGTCGCCATCATACTGGGTACCTCCCTGGCATCTCGATGATTATTTTTGGAGGAGTAGCGGGATATGGTGCGGGCTTAATCGCCCTTATCCTGCATCCGATTTTCCAGGAGAACGGCGTCCACCAAGTATTGGCGACGCTTCAATTCCCAGCACCCGAAGCAGTGATTGCGTTCTTTTGGTTTCCCGTGAGAGTCCTAAGCTGGCTCTTCGGTGCCATCACAGGAATGGTGATAGTTGTCCTCAGTCGATGGTCCGGTCCATGCTGGTTGGGACCCACCTAACCACCACTTTCCAGTTCGCGCAAGGCTCCTCGCAAGGCGCAAAGTCAGTGTAATCAATAAGGAGGGTTTACATGTATGTCTGGAGTATGCGGCTCGTCATTGGTTTGTTGGCCGCCTTTGTACTGGTGCTCGCAGTATGTCTGTCTCAAGGGCAAATGGGCGAGGAAATCTCGCTGAAAATGCATACAGCATGGTGGATCATTCTGAACTATGTCGGTCTGGTGCTGTGGATCTTCGTGTGGATGATCGACCAGACACGAATGCGCGGGAAGAACGTGTGGGTGTGGCTCTTACCGTTACTTCTTGCCCCCTTGCCGACGCTGATGGCGCTTATTCTGTTTCTTCAGCGCCGAAAAAAAGCGTAATGTGGGATTATCCTGCTCTACTTAGATTTCGACAGGTCATTGCTCGTTTGTGATTATGGATTCTGCGTGTTACTCAGCCAAACCGACACGCCTCTCGATGGGAGCAACATCCGGCGAACGCTGATCACCGCACTCGACATCGCGAAGATTCAAGATCTCTATCGCCACGATACTCGCCATACGTTCTCGACGAGGATGGTCTAGGTGGGGATGACCTGTATAAGGTTCAAATGGAGCTGGCGACCCCAATGATTTGAGTGGCGCGGCAGTTCTTGCAGCATCCGCCTCGAATCAATTTATCGGGACAATCTAAAAGATCAGACTCTGTAGACATTGCGAAAGCGTACTACTTCTTCAATATGCACTTTTCATAAAGACTAATGAGCTTGCCTGTGGAATCGTATCGAGTCTTGAGTTGCTGGTAGCCCCGCGCATTGTACAATTCTCCAAATTCTTCTCTGGAGTAGAACGAGGTCGAATAGAGGGATTTTTGGCCATCGAGCTTCCGTACCTTGGCTTCTATGGCCTTATTGAAGTATCCCTCTTCGTGATCGGTCTTCACCACGTCCCAGAATCCAAAATTGACATACAGCTTGTGGGGCTTCATGGAATACAACGAATACGAGACCGATGGATCATAGGCCGTCACAGGACACACCCAGACCGGCTTAATCCCGATTTCCTTATGAAGGAACTGGGCAAATTCAGGCGCATGCTCGATCGGAATCTCGACATCCTGAATGACGGCTTCTTGCAGATCCTCAATCGCCCTGGCAACCCACTGTGCTACGGGTGACCGACGAAACCACTTCAATAACTTCCAATACATCGAGGAACGAAGACGTCTTTTCCCCCAAAGCCACCGCATCACGGGATACTGCAGGAAGAAATGTTTGGAGCACCAGAACCAATCGGTATCCCAACGCCAGAGGTAGTCATGGGCCGTGAGATAGTCGGTCGTTTTTTGCCGGATAGATTGATAGTAGATATGCAGATAGGTGTAGTCGCTGAGCCATTCGGCGCGGTCGATGAATTCACCCGTGGTGATATACAGATCCTTGTCGGTGAACATCGTCCCGTCGACGAAATCCACAGACCGCTCGTTGCACAATCGTGCAATCGCATGGAAATATTGTTCCCAGTCTGAATAACGGTGGTGTGTCAGTTTGACAAATGGCTTGATGGGGATAAGCTTCACTTTCAACTTCAGCACATACCCGAGCGTACCATAGGAGTTCGGAAAGCCGAAAAACAGATCGCTGTATTCATTCGATTTCGTCGCCACAACGATTCTTCCATCGGGAAGGAGAATTTCGAGTTCCTGCACCGTTTCGTGCACAAAGCCACACTTGAATGAAGACGACTCAATACCAATGCCTGCGATGGCTCCCCCGATGGTGATGGACTTGAGCTGGGGCACGACGGTGGGCATGAGCTGGAATGGGAGTGTTTCCCTGACGAGCTCTTCATAGGTCGTCAGGCCTTCGACTTCTGCAAACTGTTCGCGTTCATCCACCCGAATCACATGATTGAAATCGCGGAGATCAAGCCGCTGCACGCGCTCCTGCACACGCTGCCGGAATAGATTGGACGTGGATTTTTCAAGTGCGAGGGGGTCCGATACGTTCATCGAGCGAATGGTTGTCACCACACGCTCTCGTTTGCCGGCGTATTCCTGCTCTGTGATCATGCCGGTTACCGCACCGATTCGTATCCGCCAAGGACACCCTGCTTGGACATTACAACTTGCCAAAGGTGAATTTTTCGGGCGCGGAATGACCCTGCGAGGGATAACAGATAGTAGCGCCACATTCGATGGAACCGCTCGTCGAACGATGCCTTAAATTCCCCCCAGTGCTGATCCACATTATTTTGCCAGGCCACGAGTGTCTTGTCATAGTCGGGTCCGAAATTATGCCAATCCTCCATCACAAGCAGTCCATCCATCGCGGCGCTGAGCTGGGCCAGAGAAGGAAGCATGCCACCCGGGAAAATATATTTGTCGAACCATGGATCGGAGGTGGTGACTGAGGCATTGTTCCCGATGCTGTGGAGCAGGAAGAGGCCGTGCCGTTTCAATCTGCTATGGGCCGTTTCCATCAACGTCCGGTAATTTTTATATCCTACGTGTTCGCACAGACCGATGGCCGCGACCTTATCGAATTCGCCGGTCGCTTCCCGGTAATCCCCCTGAATCACTTCAACGGGAAGGCCCGCACACCATCGACGCGCGTAGGCGACTTGCTCCGAGGAAATATTATGGGCCACCACCGAACAGCCGTACTTGCTG
>DATHTZ010000677.1:0-2254 GCA_035462675.1 Nitrospiraceae bacterium
GGGCTATATTGCATGCCGGGGTGCTTCGTGCTGGTGCCAGGCGCGCCATCAAGTGTGCCCAGGTGTGTTCGCCTGACCGTGAACTCCTCCCGATTCAGCGGGTCGCGCAACCTGCGCACGCCCAGTGCACCGCGTCAAGGCGACGCATCAGGGCCAGATCGGCCGCGCTGACAGACGTGGGGACAGAGTCGACGCTGCCCCGGCTGAGCCCGGCCAGCTGTGCCTGGCGGCTGATCGACCGTGCGTGGGGGGTCAATGATCGCGTTGCGCGCAGCCATCCCACCTTGGTGCGCGCCCCTTCTCAACAATCATGCTCCCGCGTGCGCGGCCCAATCGTGGCCTGCCAGGCCTTCAGAGCAACCGGCGGCTCCGCCGGAGCGGTGCCCCCGCCAAATCAGTCAGCGGCGCGCTCGCTGAGGTGCGGTGTCCACTCCGTCATCTGGTGGGGGGCACATCAAACCGCTGGGCCAGTTCGGCTAGCGTCTTCTCGCCGCGGCCAACGCCACTTGGGCTTTGAACACCGCGGCGTGAGTCCGTCTCGTTCGTGTTGCCATTGTCTGCTCCCAGCTGAATAGAACCAAATAGTCAAACCGGAGCGAAGTCGCTCTGGCAGCGACTTTCATTCCTACTGACAAGGGTTTATGTGGAAGTACTGAAAGGCTTAGAAGGCTGACGCTCTATCCAACTGAGCTACAGGCGCCCTCTTTGAAGTTATGAATTGAGAGTGCTGAGTTCTGAGTTGCCAAATAGTTCCGGTCAGTTTGTGTTCTAACTCAGCACTGAGCACTCATAACTCAGAACCCGCCGAAGGGGTGTGGTCGGGGCGAGAGGATTTGAACCTCCGACATCCTGCTCCCAAAGCAGGCGCGCTACCGGGCTGCGCTACGCCCCGACTCGAGTATCTCGAACTCCATCTCTCGCAACAGATCTCTCGCCTGAGTGAACGCTTTGGCGCGATGGCTAATCCTGTTTTTGTGATCTGCCGATAGCTGAGCCAAGGTCTTTCCTAATTCTGGAATGAGGAACACAGGATCATACCCGAATCCTAACGTCCCACTCGCTTCTTCTGCAACCACTCCATCCAACGTGCCTTGTGCCACCCGTACTCCGTCTGAAGGCAGCGCGATCGCTGCAACCGTCAGAAAGCGAGCGGTTCGTCGTTCACGCGGCACGCCCATCATCTCCCGCAGCAATTTTCGACAATTGTCTTCGTAGGTCGCACCTTCGCCGGCATAACGGGCCGCATAGACACCGGGCCGCCCACCGAGCGCATCCACTTCCAGCCCCGTATCGTCGGCGACAGCCGGCAATCCCGTGAATTCGGCAACGGCCCGCGCTTTCTTGACCGCGTTGGCCTCGCAGGTGTCCCCGTCTTCGAGCACATCCGGGGCGTCTGGAAATTCACCGAGTGTATGAATCGTGATACCGAGTTCGCCTAAAAGCGCAATCAGCTCTTCTATCTTATGCCGATTTCTGGTCGCGAGCACCAATTCACGAATCATCGTCTCTTCCTACTCCAATGCCCCGATCAAATCCTTCTGCAGCGCGGTAAGAGCCTGAATCCCGCTCCATCCCATCGCCATGAACTCATCCATTTCCTGTTTGGCAAAGGGGGTTTTCTCCGCTGTGCCCTGGACTTCGACATAGCGCCCTTGACCGGTCATGACCACATTCATGTCGACATCGGCCATCGAGTCTTCTGTATAGGCCAGATCGACGAGGATTTCCCCACCTACTTTTCCTACGCTAATAGCCGCAAGATAGTCAGTCAACGGACGTTTTTTGATCAGGCCTCGCTTCTTGAGGACTGTAAACGCATCGGCCAGGGCGATAAACGCTCCTGTAATAGACGCCGTTCTGGTTCCCCCGTCGGCTTGAATGACATCGCAGTCGAGCCAGATCGACCGCTCTCCCATCTGGCCCATATCTGTCACCGCACGGAGGGCTCGGCCAACAAGCCGTTGAATCTCCAACGTTCTGCCACCCTGTTTTCCTTTGACCGCTTCGCGCGGGGATCGCTCATGGGTCGAACGGGGAAGCATTGAATACTCTGCCGTCACCCATCCTTGCCCCTTTCCCTTCAAAAACGGAGGCACCTTCTCTTCAATTGAGGCCGTACAAATCACTTTGGTGTCGCCCATTTCAATCAAAACAGACCCTTCAGCATGTTTAATGAAATTCCGTGTCACTTTTACCGGACGAAGCTGATCTTTTCTCCGACCATCGGCGCGCACTAGTCCCGCTGCATTGCTCA
>DATHTZ010000678.1:0-3709 GCA_035462675.1 Nitrospiraceae bacterium
GCCCCCATCAAAATTCTTGTGCTTGACGAAGCCGACCGTATGCTCGATATGGGTTTTGCGCCACAGATCAATCAGATTCTTGATGCCTTGCCGGTGGAGCGGCAGACGTTGCTCTTTTCCGCCACGATTCAGACGGATATCACTCGCCTGGTTCAAGCGAGCCTGCACGACGCTGTTCGTATCATGGTGACACCTGCTTCGACGATGGCTGAAGGTGTGACCCAGGCGGTGCATCATACAACCTCTCAGGAGAAGACAAAGCTGTTGGTGTCGTTGCTGGCCCTTGAACGAGGGACTGTACTTGTATTTGCTCGCACAAAGAATCGGGTCGATCGACTTGGTCAGGCGCTTGAACAGGCTGGCCACCATGTCGCGATCATCCACGGAGACCGAAGCCTGCCCCAGCGCCTACGTGCGCTCGACGGATTTAAACGAGGACAGGTCAGAATTCTCGTCGCGACGGACGTCGCCGCCCGCGGGATTGACGTGGCCAATATCGGCCACGTGGTGAATTACGATTTGCCGAACAGCCCGGAAGACTATATTCATCGTATTGGACGGACAGCCCGTATGAAAATGACTGGGCTAGCTACCAGTTTCGTGACTTTCGAGGAACGTGATCAGCTGTGTTCGATCGAAACGCTGTTAGGGTATTCTGTGCCATTGGCAGAGGGAAGTCTCCGTCCCAATGATCGTCCGCATGTGAGGGTACCTGAACGTTCAAGAGGTGACCGTCAGCAATGGAGTACCCAGGCGAGGGCGAAGCCGGGATTAGTTGAGTCCCTTGTCATACGGAGGGAAGCTTGATTTCGGAAGACAGAGTCTCACGGCTAGAAAGACGTCGCGGCGTGTTTAAACTGACTGGTTAGAAGTGTGGGCGATCAGGGGAGTACCATAAACCTAAAGGCGGATGGGTTCCACGCGGGGAAGAGATAGGTGAGAATTCCTGACAGCACGCAGGTCAGCTTTTTTTGAGAACAGATGCGAGGGCATCATCGACAGGCTGACGAATTGGTCATCTGCTCTGGTCGAAATCAGGATACGGACGCAGTATTAGATCAATGTCGGATATCCCGACCGAACATTTGCGATGGAAGACGCCCTAATGGTTTTGGCTAAAGGGGATGGTGTCGCGAAAGGTAAAACACAATGGCGTGTATTGCCGTGTGGGCACCCAAGAACTGTAGGCAATCTTTGACTGCTGACCGTTCTGTGAGGGTAGCGGCGTAGGATGGGAGTGATGTCAGGGCTTGTGCTCACGCTATCCCTAATACAGCGGCTCTTGTGGGCCCCACTGAAGCCCGGCCAAATCAGGATCCTCTCCCTCTGTGTTCAAGGGGCGAACGGGCTTTTCCGTTTTGCGCTGTTCTCTGCGGGCATCTTTCTCACGCCGCTGAATTTGTTTCGCTTTCTCGCGGTCTCGTTTTGCGATGGTCGTTTTTCCTGCTCGTCCGATGGTACCCTCCTTTGCGTAGCGACTCGTATTGAGTCGCTAATCGCTTACAGTTTATAGAATCCTATCCCCCTTATGATGATTGCGACGACTCTGTTGCTCCACGCCGTCTCTTGCTGCTTGAGTCAGGAGCATGGTTGGTGGTCTTAGCTTCTCGTTCAGCCGTCCGTGAGCGAGTGCCTTGGCCGAATCCACGGCTTGCCATGCTCGACACTTGCCGGCGGATGTCTTCCATTGAGGTCGTCAGACTGGTATCAAGAGGATTTGGAAGGCCGAGCACCTCCCATCGGATTTTTGGTTTCCGTGTCGCCCGTGCTCGGTTCTTTCTCGTCTTGTCGGCTCGCCACCCAGTGGATAGCTTCATATATACTCCTTTATAGAACCTGGTATCTCCAACGTGGGAAAATGCTCGACGGAGATGAGGGGGTCGGATGGAACTACTACAATCATTCCGTCCATTTCCTCGCTGAGTACCTATGCGCAGAAAATGAAGGAACGTATGAGCGACACCTACTCGGATTAATCGCGTCGGGATAACCAAAAGAGATTCGAGGCGCGCGAAGGATAGTGCTCGCTCATATGTTGCAGAGCGTACCATGGGTCATGGCGAGAGTCAAATAGGTGTATCTAGCTAAATATATTAATTTGTATGCGGGCATTTCCTTCGGCCTGCGTTGACACAACCATCGTCGAGCGGTAGCGTGTAAGTCGTGTGTCGTATGTGTGGCATCTATTGATCGAGAGGAGAAGAAACCATCAAAAGTCAGTGGTCATACTCATCATGCCACTAGCGCGGACTGAATCATTCAAGGACCAAGGATAGTTGAAGGACTATCGGGCTGGGTGAATTGGGATATGTTGTCTGTGAACGGTGTGCATATACAGTATCCGTGTGAAAGAACTTCAGCAGCTTCCTGGCACAGTGATTGGTGAGATGGCACAAAAAGTGGAAAAGGAATGGCAGGCCAGTTATCGCCAAGGTGCTGGACGGGAACTGATACGTTTCTCCATGTCGATAAAGCGGAGGAGATGTGATGGAGTTCTGATCGCCTGGATAGGCCGAAGCCCGCACCGTGTAGGGAAATTGGTAACGGGGCGATTGGACATGTTTTGCATGAGATGAAAATGATAGGTTGACGCGTGACTTCGTGATCTGGCGTGACTTGTATTCTTTGATTCAGATTACTTGATGGCCACTGCCTTGACTTCCTTGAACGTGGTCTGGCCAATCAGGGCCTTCTGAACTCCATCCTGCATAAGGGTCGTCATACCCTCTTCAATGGCGGCTTGTAGCATCTCTTCAGTTCTCGCCTTCGTTTGAATCATACGTTTGAGTTTGTCCGATCCCAGAAGCAACTCATGCAGGGCGACGCGTCCTTTAAAGCCAGTGCGATTGCAAGTCTCACATCCCTTCCCGCGGGAAAGGCGGAACGTGTTGTCTTGTGGGATGCCGAGCTTGTCCCAATGTCCAGGCCCATAGCCCTGGCGGATTTCCTCGTATTCTATTGCTGTTCCGACGTACTGCTCCTTGCAGTCCTTGCAAATCCGGCGAGTGAGACGTTGGGCGAGAACTCCCAACATTGCATCGGCAAAGCTAAACGAGTCGCAGCCCATATCCAGAAGTCGAGTGACGGTTTCCACTGCGCTGTTTGTGTGAAGCGTGCTCATGACTAGGTGCCCGGTCAATGAAGCTTCAATGCCGATTTCAGCCGTTTCTTTATCTCGCATTTCTCCGACCATGATGACGTCTGGGTCGGCCCGAAGAAACGCGCGCATGGCAGCGGCAAACGTGAAGTCGATCTTTGGCAGAACCTGAACCTGCCGGAGCCCATATTGTGTGATTTCGACGGGGTCCTCCGCCGTCCATATTTTAATGTCGGGCGTGTTGATGAAGCCGAGAACGGAGTGGAGGGTTGTGGTTTTTCCCGATCCAGTTGGTCCGACGCATAGAATGATGCCGTAGGGCTTTGCGGCGATCGCTTTGATTGCTGCGAGATTCCGATCCGAGAACCCCATCTTGTCGAGTGGCAAAGGCTCGCTGGCCGCGAGCAGACGCATGACCACGTCTTCGTTGTATCCGGCGGTCGGAATCGTCGCGACGCGCAACTCGATGTCCTTGTTATCCGACAGTTTAAATTTGATCTTGCCATCCTGGGGCTTGCGCCGTTCTGCGATGTCGAGGCTGGCCATGATCTTCAGACGCGACACGATGGCGCGTCGATAGCTTTGCGGAATCTTCATGTATTCGAAACAGTC
>DATHTZ010000679.1:0-1553 GCA_035462675.1 Nitrospiraceae bacterium
ACGGGCCAGTACGACCACGTCCTCTTGAAACGGCCCGATGAGGCGAGGATGCGCGACAATGTGTTCGCGGATGCCCGGTTGATCGAGCAAGGCCATTACTCGGTCGGCATGACGCTGAATCTCCCCCGGAATCTCGTCTCGCATGAATGGACATTTTGTATCCCACCCCAACAACACCTGGTCGTGTAACTCATCCCACATCAGAGCCAAGGGATAGAGCTGACAATCGAGCGGACGCTGTGCGTAGATGCGGCAGGCTGAGGTTGTTGCATCGAATGCCGGGCAGAGATACCCCTCTCCATCAGGAGCGGGAATGAGGATGACTTGTGACCCTCGCCGATCGGGAAAGGATGTTTCCTTAATACCCCCAGCCAGAGCCCCCGTAATTTCGTGCTCGGTAAAATATGGACGGAGGGCGCTATCGGGGTCAGGAAACCGACAACAGACATCGCACTGGAGGCACGTACGGCTCGAAACAAGTTGGGTGAGTGCGCCCGGTGGTGTCACGAACACACCAACCTGCTCTTCGGTATCTACTGGCATAGAAGGAATCCGTTCAATGTGCGCCCATCCTAGCACTTTTCCGCAGGGGTTCCCAGGGGTTGAACAACTTTTCACCGACTCTCCTCTCAATACACACCACGATATGTCCCATCCTGACATCCGCGGAACACGCGAAAGATCCTTCGAGCGTGCGGGACGCCACACCTCCCTACTTTCCTTGCCCCTTGTACGCTCCCAAAACCCATGTTACAGTTCTGTGGCCTCGCATAAGAGGCACTCATTCACACGGATACTGCCTCTGTCTGACTTGGCTACCTCCGACCTCCAACACCGGTGCGCCACCATCCGCGGCCAGCTCAGCCAAGCTGGGCTCTTTCCCGCTGTGCCCGAGCAGGCTCTAGGCCCAGACGCCGCCACAAGCACGACGACGTGGCGTATTGCGGTCACTCCGTTCGCTCTCACACAGGATCAATTTGATTTTTTTCTCCAACTCGGACCACAACTCCTTGCTTTTTATCGAACCTTGAACCGCCTCTACGCCGACAGTCTCCGTGGTCTCCAGCCATCCTGGGTCGCGGAATACCTCGACCGAGGAAAGCCGGAAGGTCTACTGACGTACAGCCGGATGAAACGGTTTCGAGACCAGCTTCCCGCGGTCATCAGACCTGACATCATCCCCACCCAGGACGGCATGGTCATCACCGAACTCGATTCGGTACCCGGGGGCATCGGCCTCACGGCCTGTCTTTCCCACGCATATTCCGACACCTTCGCTCAGCACTCGACACCCAGCATGCTGCACCTGGAGTTAATCGGGGGCCGAAACGGCATGGTGCGTGGCTTCGCCTCGATGTTGCAGTCCGCCCAGGCGCAGCACAACGGATGCGTGGCTATCCTCGTATCCGAAGAAGCCAAATACTATCGGCCGGAAATGACCTGGCTGGCGGCGCAGCTCCGCGAACAAGGGATGCCGGCCTGGTGCGTCGAGCCGCGTGAAATTCGATTTACAGAAGAGGGACTTCGCCTCCAGACCGACAGCGGCGAGCAAG
>DATHTZ010000680.1:0-14639 GCA_035462675.1 Nitrospiraceae bacterium
TCCCCCATGGAGGAGTGAACGGAGAAGCATGGAAATTAGACTTCAAAAGGTCATTGCTGGAACGGGATTAGCTTCGCGGCGGAAGGCTGAGGAGTGGATTGCCTCCGGACGTGTGACCGTCAATGGCAAGGTTGTGACGGAGCTCGGCACCAAGGTCGATCCGGATCGTGTCCACATCAAGGTGGACGGCAAACACCTGAGTTCTGCCCAGCCGTTCGTCTATCTGCTGCTGAATAAGCCGAAGAACGTGATGTCGACGTTGAATGATCCGGGAGGCAGGCCGACGGTAAAAGACTTTCTCCGTGGGATATCGGTGCGGGTGTTTCCCGTCGGTCGATTAGATTTCGACAGCGAAGGGTTGATGCTCCTGACCAATCATGGCGATTTGGCCCAGACGTTGCTCCATCCCCGCTACCATGTGCCGAAGACCTATCTCATCAAGGTCAAACAGGTGTTGACGGACGACCATATCCGACAGTTAGAGCAGGGTGTACAGTTGGAAGACGGCATGACCAGTCCGGCAGTCGTCAAAAAAATGAAAAAAGCCAAATTGAACTCCTGGCTCGAAATCACGATCCGCGAAGGGCGTCAGCATCAGGTGAAGCGGATGATGGAGGCGGTCGGTCACCCGGTCTTGAAGCTGACGAGGATTAAGATGGGGCCGCTCTCGTTGGGCGATCTGGCATCCGGTGAGTTCAGGTATCTGACCGATCGTGAAGCGAACGCGTTGCGCGAGCTTGCTGAACAGAAGCTGGTATCGGCAGTGGACACAGAGCAGCAGGCTCCACGGCCAAAGAAGCGGGTCAGTCGGGTTGGGTGGGCTCGTTCCAAGAAAGTGAAGGTGGTATGAAAGTCAGAACACATCGGTGTGGGGAGCTCACGAAAGCTGAGATCGGACAAACTGTCGTGTTGAACGGCTGGGTTCAGCGGCGGCGCGACCATGGCATGGTCATGTTCATCGATCTACGGGATCGAACCGGGATTATGCAGGTGGTGTTTAATGCCGAGCGTAATGCGGCAATCCATCAAGCTTCCCACGCGTTGCGGAGCGAGTGTGTGGTGTCGGTGACGGGCCAAGTGATGGCTCGTCCTGAAGAGTCGAAGAATCCCAATCTGCCCACGGGCGAGATCGAAATCTTTGTGGATGCCGTCGAGGTGTTGAACGAGTCGAAGACGCCGCCGTTCGTGATCGAAGACGATGCCGAAGTGACGGAGTCGATTCGATTGAAATACCGCTACCTGGATCTTCGGCGTCCAAAGATGCAACGGCTCTTGAGCCTCCGGCACGACTTCATGCAGGCCGTCCGTGGATTTCTGAACGCAGAACACTTCCTTGAAGTGGAAACGCCGATTTTGACGAAGAGCACGCCGGAAGGCGCGCGAGACTATTTGGTGCCCAGCCGAGTGAACCCCGGCCAATTCTACGCATTGCCGCAGTCGCCGCAGCTGTTCAAGCAGGTGCTTATGGTCAGCGGGGTCGATCGCTATTATCAGATTGCGCGCTGCTTCCGCGACGAGGATCTGCGCAACGACCGGCAGCCTGAATTTACACAGATCGATGCGGAACTGTCTTTTGCAGACCGCGAGCAAGTCATGAGTTTGATGGAGCAGATGATTGTCGCGGTGTTTCGTGAGGCGGGCGGTGTCCAATTGCCGACCCCCTTTCCGCGCATGACCTATGCCGAGGCGGTGGGCCGCTACGGATCGGACAAACCGGACCTGCGTTTCGACATGCCGCTGCACGACGTTACTGCCTTTGCGGCGGCTAGCGAGTTCAAGGTGTTCAAGGAGGCGGCAACTAAGGGCGGAATCGTGAAGGCCTTGATCGTCAAAGGCGGAGCGACCACGCCGCGAAGCAGAATCGATGCGCTCGGTGAGATGGCCAAGAGTTTTGGGGCGAAGGGGCTGGCCTGGTTGAAGATCACTCCAGAGGGGCAACTGGAGTCCGTGATCGCCAAGTTCCTGGATGCCAAGGCCTTCGCATCGGCCCTTCCCGAGGCCAAGCCTGGTGATTTAATCCTCTTCGGCGCCGACAAAGCCGCCGTGGTTCACGATGTGTTGGGCCGTATCAGGCTGTTGTTGGGTGAAGAGCTGAAGCTGATCGATACCGTCGCCTGGAAGCCTCTGTGGGTCATCGAGTTTCCCTTGCTGGACTATTCGCCGGAAGAGAAGCGGTATATCTTTATGCACAATCCTTTTGCCGCACCGATGGACGAGGATGTGGCGTTCCTGAGCTCGGAGCCGCTCAAAGTACGGGCGAAGGCCTACGACATGGTGCTGAACGGAAGCGAAATCGGCGGCGGGAGTATCCGCAACCATCGGAGCGATATCCAGCTGCGCATTCTCGACCTGCTCGGCATCAACAAAGAGCAAGCGCAGGCGAAGTTCGGATTCTTGCTCGACGCGCTCGACTATGGTGCCCCACCCCATGGAGGCATTGCCTTCGGGCTTGATCGCCTCATTATGTTACTGGGAGCGGCTGCCTCGATTCGTGATGTGATCGCGTTCCCTAAAACGCAACGGGCACAATGTCCGTTGACCGATGCGCCGTCTTCTGTCAGTGCCGATCAGTTAGAGGAATTGCGCATCAAGCTGGATCTTGTCGAGTAGGGAGGAATCATCCGTCCCATGGCAGGCAATTCGTTCGGCCGCATCTTCACCGTCACGTCGTTCGGCGAAAGCCATGGGCCTGCGATCGGTTGTGTCGTGGATGGTTGTCCGCCAGGTTTGGCCCTCTCCGTCGATGACATTCAGCACGATCTTGATCGGCGCAAGCCAGGCACGTCACGGCACGTGACGCAACGGCAGGAGTCCGATACCGTCGAAATCCTCTCCGGTGTTTTTGAAGGCAAGACCACCGGCACCCCTATCGCGTTGCTCATTCGCAATGAGGATGCACGCAGCAGGGATTACGGTAATTTGATCGATACTTTTCGGCCCGGCCACGCGGACTATACCTATTGGCAGAAATATGGCATTCGCGATCATCGCGGAGGCGGGCGCGCCTCTGCGCGTGAAACAGCCGTCCGAGTGGCAGCAGCAGCGATCGCAAAGAAATGGCTCAGGGACAAATATGGTGTCGTGATTCGTGGCTATCTGAGTCAGCTTGGCCCCCTTGAATCTCCGTTTAAGAGTTGGGCCGAGGTCAGCAAGAATCCCTTCTTTTCTGCGAACGCCGAGGTCGTGCCGAAGTTTGAATCGTTCATGGATGAGCTGCGTAAAGCAGGCGATTCTGTCGGTGCGAAGATCACCACAGTGGCTGAATCTGTGCCGGTGGGGTGGGGTGGGCCGGTCTATGCGAAGCTGGACGCCGATCTCGCTGGGGCCATGATGAGTATCAATGCGGTGAAGGCCGTTGAGATTGGGTCAGGATTTGCCTCGGTCACCCAACGTGGGTCAGAGCATGGCGACGAACTGACCCCGGATGGATTTGTGACCAATCATGCCGGCGGCATCCTTGGCGGTATTTCAACAGGGCAGGATATCGTCGTCACGATTGGGATTAAACCGACTTCGAGCATCCGTGTGCCCCGCCGGTCGATTGATAAGCAAGGCAAGCCGGTGACTGTCGAAACCAACGGCCGCCATGACCCTTGCGTCGGTATCAGAGCGACGCCAATTGCTGAAGCCATGATGGCGCTGGTGCTCATGGACCATGCCTTGCTCCACCGTGCACAGAACGCCGATGTGAAAACGTCTACGCCGAAGATTCCTGGTTCTTCAAAGCAGGGGGCTTCTTCCGCGAGCAAGAAATCAACCGCGAAGATCAATCCAGATCCTGCCGAAGCGTAATCTCGGTGTGAAGCAAAGACGTTCTATTCCTTTCGTGTCTCCCGATTCGTCTTCATGGAGTGTTGAGTCGACCATGGCTGGGCCTTTGTGGGCGGTGTATCTATTGTGCAAGCAAGCAAATGGCAACCCGGCCTGCGCTAAGACACTGTTACGCCTCACGAGGAACGTGGACGAATGATCGAAATTTATACGGATGGGGCCTGTAGAGGGAATCCAGGACCTGGCGGCTGGGGTGTGTTGCTGCGTATCGGCAATGCCGAAACGGAACTGTGCGGCGGGGAGCCGGCGACGACGAACAACCGCATGGAGCTGCTCGCAGTGATTGAGGCGTTGCAGTCGTTCACGCTGCCGGTGGAAGCATGTGTCTTCACCGATTCGCAGTATGTCCAAAAAGGCATCAGCGAATGGATCCATAGCTGGAAGAGACGAGGCTGGAAAACTGCCACCAAGGAGCCCGTCAAGAATGAGGATTTGTGGCGCCGCCTCGATGCCCTGGCTGTCGGTCACAGGCTTGAATGGCGCTGGGTCAAGGGACACTCCGGCCACCCGGACAACGAACGTGTGGACGCACTGGCTCGTGCCGGCCTCGAACAGTCTCGTCGCGCCGGCAAGGCGGTCGGTGGGATAGTAGCGCAGGCGGTCTGTCCGGTTAGTTCACATCCAATCCTCGACATCAAGAATGCGACAGTCTATCGGGGTGACGCCTGCGTGTTCGATGACCTGTCCTTTATGCTTGCAGCAGAGGCTCACACCGCGATCCTTGGCCCCAACGGCGCAGGCAAGTCGACGATCCTGAAACTGCTGTCAGGTGAAGTGCATTCCCTTCCCAAGGATGAGACATCCATTCGTTTGTTCGGCGAAGCGCAGTGGAACGTCTGGGATGTTCGGAAACGATTGGGCATGGTGTCGCACGATCTTCAGCATCAGTACATGGAAAATGTCATCGGGTTGAAAGTCGTGCTGTCAGGCTACTATGCGAGCATTGGGACATACGGTCACCAAGACTTTACCGATGCCCAGATTGCTCGCGCCTATGCCGTAATGGAGGAACTCGGTATCGGTTTCTTGACCGAGAGGAGATTCGCCGAGATGTCGACCGGCGAACAGCGCCGCTGCCTCTTGTGCCGTGCGCTGGTGCATGATCCGATTGCATTGGTGCTGGATGAACCCACCAGCGGGCTCGACCTCACGGCCACGTTTCACTATTTGGATCTTGTCCGGGCGCATATGAAGAAGGGAAAGACGGTGTTGCTGGTGACGCACCACATTCACGAGATTCCGCCGGAAGTAGAGCGTGTCGTGCTCTTGAAGCAGGGAAAAATTCTCCAGGACGGAGAGAAGCGATCTATCCTCACAGAAGCCAACCTCAGCCAACTGTTCGACTGCCCTGTATCATTGGCGCAAGCCAATGGCTGGTATCAAGCCTTGCCTGGGCGCCGCACACCGCACTGATTTTTCTCACCTCCGCCTAGTACAACATGAAACGTCAGATGCGGCTGCAGTAGGCTTGTGTCTCTTTTATTTCTGTTTGAATACTGGCGTGCATAATCCAGACGATGTCTCCTTGGGCATTGAACAATCCTCCTACTGAGTTGCCGCTGCAGGTCGAGAGATTTGTTTGTATGAGACGTGTTTCGACGGTCTGGAGGAAATCGTATTGCCGAGCCAACCGAAGGCGATAGTGAGGCTTGAGTCGAGCAGATCGTAGATGGTGAAGACTGCCTGTTAGCTCGCCGGAGATGTAGACAGTTTGTAGAAAAATTATCTGGTGGCTTTTTTTGATGTCTTTTTTGGTTTCTTGAGAAGCTTCTTGATTCGTTTCCTGCTGGGCCTCTTGATTGTTCGTGGCTTCCAGTCGTGGTCGGGAACAACAGTTGGGGGCGGCGGTGAGAGAGAGCTCCGGGAAGTATCGAGATGGACAAGTTCGGGAAACTTTCCGATCGCTTTGCCTGAGTCATAGGTGAGAATGTTTTGTCCCGCGAGTGCGAATGCTTTCTGATTCTCATTCAACACGTGCTTGGTCGATC
Organism: Nitrospiraceae bacterium; assembly: GCA_035462675.1. Classification (GTDB taxonomy): domain Bacteria; phylum Nitrospirota; class Nitrospiria; order Nitrospirales; family Nitrospiraceae; genus Palsa-1315. The sequence goes on from DATHTZ010000680.1 coordinate 5,820, forward strand.
GGATCAACTGTTGAACCATCACGGGCGTCGCGGGCGCAACCGGTATATCAGTTCTCTGAGTTTTCATCAACGCGCTGGACACGCTCTCGATGCCCTGGTCCAAACGGAGATTCACGTCCTCAGAGTATTTTCTTCGATCTCCTGCAAACATTTCAGCAAAGAGCTGCAGGATGGACGTGTGATCCAGCGATCCAGAGTAGCACGTTCCGCTTGGCACAAATGGCGATGCAATGATCGTGGGAACACGAACTCCTGTCGTCGTAAATGGTTCAGAGTACAAGGCTCCGGCGGGCACCGCACTTTTTATAGGGAGTGGCGGAACATGGTCAAAAAAGCCTCCATGCTCGTCGTATGTGACGATGAGCATGGTATTGGCCCAACGAGGGCTTCTGGATAGGGTCGCATAGATGTCTCGGAGAAATTGTTCCCCCGGTCCAATTGCCAACGGCGGATGGTTGTCGTTAGGGATATTGCCGAAGTGAATCGGAGAATCATTGTATTCGGGTTCAACGAAAATCACTTGAGGCGCCGTGTCGTTAGAATCTGTGGCTAGGTCGCCAGCGAGTTGCCGTATGCTCCGAAATTTATCGCCAAGCGCTGTATCAAGTAGACCAAAAAGGAGAAAGAACGACAGCCCCGAATGATAGACTCGCCAGCGGACCTTGTACGTGGTCAGCCAGTCCAGCACCAGGTCTCGATGTGGGATGATTCGCCCTTTGGTATCATCAACCAAGGAGCATCCGGTCCACGCAACTGCACGATTCGGTTGCGTGTCCGCAGGAAGAGGGGCAAACCAACGGTCACAGACCAGAAAGTTGCGTGCGAGGAAATTCGACATGAACACGGAGGCCGGCGTCATGTAGCCAAGAATAGGAGGGGTTTCGACCACACTATGGGTTAGATCCACATAGGCCTGGACAAACCCACTCATCGTGGCGCGCTTTCTCCGAAAGGCCAGCTGTGTGGATACTTCACGACGTGAATGAGGCATGTCACTATTCAACGGACCATCAGACATCGAGAACGGACGATAAATCTGGTGGTCGTATTCGTTGGCGAATGCCGGATCAGTATCCGAGTGTAACAGCCCGTCGACATCTGTTCGGCCCCCAAATTGAGGCAGCGCCAAATATCCCAAGACATGGTCAAACGAGCGGTTTTCCATCATCACAACCACGATGGTCTTCAGTTGATCCGGTATCGACATCGTCTAGTCTCGACAAGAAAAGGCGATTTGGAATGTGAGTCGGTCACGAACCGCGTCAAGCGCATCATCGCAGGTTTCATTCGGGTTCAGGGCTGCCGTGACCTCCCATGAGCCGAGTGCGGCTTGATGCTCGAAGGCCCTTGAGGTCTGAGCAGGCAAGAGAGGGACCTGCACGTTTTCTTTACTGAGCATGATCGGACGAGTATTCATGTTGGTCACCGAAGTCACCCGTAACGCAGAGGAAACCTGTGGCTCTTGCAGCGGCACGCTCAAGGTCAACTTCTGCTCGGGTATACAGCTCACTAGGCCACCAAATTCTTTCGTGGCATTCGCAACAACGACGACATCCGCTTCAGCGGTTTTATGTGAGAACAAGCATTGTGTGTTCAGCACAAACCGCGTGGTTTGTTGAACCAGGAACTGCTCTGCGCCTGCCGACGGCTTCGAGCCAGTGTGAGCAAGCGGAGGATTGGCCTTTAACTCCACGTGACCTGTCGCGTGCCAAGATACGGTGACGGTATCCCCGGCACATACGTTGCGTGGTGAGGCTTGAAATGAGTCGATAGAGACACAACCAGCCAATATCAATGGCAACAACAGGGCAACGAACGGAGATCGTGCTATCTGCGTTTTGTGACGGCCATGGATAGGGGAAGCGTGAAGAAACACCATGAGATGGTTCCTCCTCTGCGCCATCATAAGCTACTCAAGGAACTGAACGGCGGGTTGGACTGCGGTCATTTCGTCGGGTGATTTCCCAGTCATGACGCAACGATAGCGGAATAGGCCGTGACAGTAAAGGTAAGAATGTGGGTCATGCCGAAACGCAAGAACCCTTGAAGAAGGTGAACTGTTGGTGTTCTTGCTGTACGCGGCGTCAAGGCTGGTAGCCGCAGTCCCTCTGTCCGACTTCACCTCGCTACTTTTTCCGAAATCCGAAGAACATGCCGACCGCTGCTGCCCCGGTTGATGGAAGATACCCCGAGAGGAGGTGTTTGAGTCCTTCAGCTTCCCGATGTGCGGCTGAAATGGCGTGGTGGATTTGTGTTTCCACGGACGTCCAGTCGAGATTGATCCAGCCGGTTTCTTCCAATACGGCGATGCCGGCTAGCAGTCCGCCAGTGAGTAGCGCGGCCATTCTCAGAAATCGTCTGGATGCCCAGCCGATAAAAAATCCTGCCAGGTAGCTGCCACCGATGCCTGCCACAGCAGGCGATGAGAAGTGAGCTACCCATGAGGCGAGGCCTCCGACCGTTGCAATCCCAGCTGCGATGACGGATTTAGCATTCCAGGGCGCTTCGGCCAGTAAGGTCGCGTAGATTCCCTGTGGGGAGGAACTTTCCGGCTGGTCCAGTTCTTGGTCCATGGACTGGCTAGAGCCGGTTGTTCGAGAAGGTATCACAGGCCTTGGGATCGCCGGTTTCAAGTCCGCGTTTCAGCCATGTCATGCGTTGTTCAGAGGACCCGTGCGTCCAGCTTTCCGGCCGAACCGCGCCGTGAGACATTTTTTGAAGCTGGTCATCACCGATGGCTGACGCTGCGCGTAATCCTTCTTCGAAATCGCCTGGCTCGATCAGGTTCCGCTCACGCTTGGCATGGTGGCCCCAGACGCCCGCGAAACAATCGGCTTGCAGTTCCATTCGCACCGACAAGGCATTTCTCTCTCGTTCAGAGGCATGGCGCTGGAGGCGGGTCACCTGCTCTGCAGTGCCCATGAGGTTCTGCACGTGATGGCCGACCTCATGGGCGATCACATAGGCCTGGGCAAAGTCACCGGAAGCGCCAAGTCGTTGAGCCATGACGTTGAAGAAGGAGAGGTCAAGGTAGACTTTGTGATCCATGGGGCAGTAGAAGGGGCCGACTGCGGACGACGTGGTTCCGCACGCAGACTGGACGGCGCCTGTGAATAGTACGAGTCGAGGATCTTCATACCGCGGCCCAAGGAGTTGCTTCCAGGTGGTCTCCGTATCGGCGAGGACGACCGCGGCGAATTTCCCCAGTTGGTCGTTGGGCGATCCGGTTGGTGCGGGCTCGGAGGGTGTCGATGAGCCAGGTATCTCCTGCACGCCATTGAGCATGTCGATGAGAGTTAAGGGATTGATGCCGGTGAAATAGCTGACGGCCAGCACTAGCACGATACCGCCTAGTCCCAGCCCTCCGCCGATCTTGGCCGGCCCCATTCCGCGACGATCTTCGACATTGCCACTTTCTCGTTGTCCTTCCCAGCGCATGAGGACCTCCTGATAGGACGTGGTGTTTCGAGCGAGCGGATCAGGCCGGTTCTTTCTCCATGGCCTGAATGAACTTGTCGGCTTCAGCAATGGAGCGGTTCATGTCTCGGACCAGCCGATCGACCTGGGCGTCGACCTTCACCAGCTCTCCTTTCATGGCGGCCAGCGCACGCGCATTGAGGTTGTGTTTCAGGTAGAGCACTTGGTCGCGGAGTGGCTTGAGGACAGGATCGATGCGCTGCTCAGCCCGATTCATGGCGCCGAGCATTTCTTTATAGCGGGTTTTGGTTTGGGTAAGCTTCGCTTCGCTCTTCCGGCGCAAGTCCGCACTGGAATAGTGGCCGAGTTCTGTCTCCCATTCCGAGAAGAGCGCATCGGCCACGCTTTCAACGTCTCTGATGCGTTTCCGCACCGTCTCGGCACTGTCTTCGCTGCTTTGCAGTTCGCTGTTGAGTTTCTTATACGTGGCTTCCAGGTCTCCGCCTTGATAGGCCACGACTTTCCCAAATTGATCCAAAGCGCTTTGAATGTCTTTTTTGGCCTCTTCCTGTGCGTCACGAGCTGACTTGACACGGTTGCTCAGGATATCGCGCTTGGCGTAACCCATCTTATCCATCGTGGCGATATAGGCGGTGTCACAGGCGGACAATCCGAGGGATATCATGAGGAACATGACCATCAGCACGACTCTCGACATAGGCACCTCAGTTGGAAGTGGGACCAATTCCTAGGCAGTGATCTTGAAGACCGACCACGTGATGCATCATAACCGAAGTAGGGAAGAGGGGGAAGGCCTGATTGACGCTGGAGGTGCTCATCTAAAGTGAGCACCTCCGCAGGGCAGATGGCTACTTCGATGAGGCCATATTCGTCTTGACTTGGCCGGCAATGTCCTTGAGGTCCTTGGGATACAGCACGATCTCGATTCGACGGTTGGATGATCGACCTCCTTCGGAATCGTTCGAAGCAAGGGGCTGTGTGTCCGCGTAGCCGACTGCGGAGAGATGCTGGCGGTCCACACTGCCCTGATCGATCAGGTAACGCACCACAGTCGTGGCTCGTGCAGTCGAGAGTTCCCAATTTGTTTTGAAGCGGTCTTGTAATTTGGAACTGATGGGTACGTTGTCGGTGTGGCCTTCGATCCGGATCTGTTTGTCCGTGACCGTTTTCAAAATGTCACTGACCTGTTTCAGGACTTTCACGCCTGCAGGTTTCACCTGCGCTTGGCCCGAGTCGAAGAGGACGCGGTCCACCATATTGATGGTGAGGCGGTCACGAACTTGTTGTATGGTGATATTGCCCTTGGCAATTTCGTCTTGCAGCGATTTGGAAAGGTCTTCCTGTGTCCGCGTCAGCCGTTTAATCTCTTCTTCCTTGGCCAGCCGTTCTTGCTCTAACGTTGTTGCAAGTTGTGACTGTTCCTGCCGAAGTTGCTCGCGCTCCTTTGCGATGCGAGCGGCGTTGCCTTGCACAGTGCTGAGTTCGCTGTTCAATTGCCCTTTCTCCTTCTCCAGGCCGTCCAGGCGTGACTGCAATTCACTTGAACGCGCTGCGAGCGATTGGCGTTCTTTCGCCAACTCGGCAGCCTGCTGTTCGGCGATTTTCCGCTGAGTGGCCTCCTGGTTCAGATGTTGTTGTAGCCCGGCCAATTGCTGTTGCAGCTGGGCGGATGTCTTCTTTGTGGCCTCAAGTTCGGTGAGGGTTTTAGTATGGGTTTCCGTGCTCACGCATCCCACCACTGCCACAGCACACAGCATGGCCAAAGTGGGAGCCCTGAGTGGCATGGTTCGATCAATCAAGATTCTTCGCATAGTCTCCTCCTATGAATGGTAGCGCACGGAATATCGTGAAGATGAGCAAGCTCAGTGCCATGAGTTCAGAAACGCATGTGAAGGAAACGGCTCATTTCTCATAGGGTTGAAGAAACAATTGTCCCCTGTGTGTCAGGTGCAGCAAGAGAACTGGAGTATGGCGCCACAATTACTGTAGGGTTCAGCATACAGTGATTGATAGTGTTGCTATGAAGCTGGTGGCTGGTTCAAAAGAAAAGAGGAGACTGGTTGTCCGGCGAATGTATCGCGACAAAATAGGCGGGGCATCCCGGTGACTGCGCCACGAAATAGGGCGTACTTGCCGCCCATGTCCTGCTCCTCATTCTTTTTCTCGTCATTCGTCTTGCCGCTGGTCATATCGATACGATGCTGTGGCGCCCAAAATGCTTTGTGATACTGATAAGAGGGCAAGGCTCTCTGGTCTTGGACTAGAGCAAGGCAGATGCCCACTAGTTGGGGGAAATCCGCCACGACCAAGGTCGAGAAAGCATGAAGATGCCTCATTCTCAACAGCTTATGAAGCGCCTTTGTCCAACGACGAAGAGGAGAATGACGGGAAGGCAGTGAAATGCTGTAGGCGAGAGCCTACGCAGCTATCTTGATTCTCGTCGTAAGACTGGTGCAAGAGGTATAGTGTGCATATGAGCTGGCGATTTCTTTTCCCCACCTGGGTCGTCGCAGGTATCCTGATCTTAGGCTGCTCGTCTCAACGAATCGTTCCCGAGTCGATGGAATCGCTCATCGATAGAACGGTCTCGTTTCAAGATGTGTTGGCCTCACCGGAGTCCTACAAGGGGCGCGTGCTCGTGCTTGGTGGTGAAGTATTGAACGCGAAGCGACTCCACAACAGCACACAGATCGAACTGTTACAACTTCCCCTTGAAGGTGGAGAGGAGCCGAGCCTCGATCGCCAACAATCACAGGGACGGTTCCTCGCGTTGAAGCAAGAATTTCTTGACCCCGCTACGATGGTCGAAGGAACACGGGTCACGATTGTCGGGGAAGTCTCTGGGTCGAAGACCGATCGCCTCGACGACGTGGAGTACCGATATCCCACACTGATCGTGAAATATCTGCATATCTGGCGAGTTCAATCCTATGGCTAACGGCAACCGGGATTCTCCATTGGGGTCTTTGGCGGTATGGGAGTCGGCGGTGGATCTCGTGGCAGTGGAGGATTGAGACTCGGGTTCTGATCGAATTGTTTGTGGGGCCTCATGCCTCAAGCTGGATTTGTGAGCGAGCCCATCATATCCGACCGTGCAAACAACCCTCGCACGGTTGCGTTCAATAAGCCCTATGGCGTGTTGCCCTGTTTTACCGATTCGAATGGGCGGCGGACCTTGGCGGACTATATCGATCTGTCTGGTGTCTATGCAGCTGGCCGTCTCGACATGGATAGCGAAGGGCTCTTGCTTCTGACGTCGGACGGTAGGTTGGCACACTACATCACGGACCCGCAGTATAAACTGCCGAAAGTGTATCTCGCACAGATCGAGCGCGTTCCGAACGAGGAGGCCTTGGAGCAGTTGCGAAAGGGAGTGGTGTTGAAAGGCAAGAAGACCAAGCCTGCTGAAGTACGTCTGTTGCTGGTAGATCCTCAGTTGCCTGATCGCCCCGCGCCAATCCGATTCCGTAAAAACGTGCCGACTGTCTGGGTGGAGATCATATTGCGCGAGGGGCTGAACCGACAGGTCCGTCGCATGACCGCCGCGGTAGGGCATCCGACGTTGCGACTTGTGAGGGTGGCAATCGGACCGATTGTGCTGGGCGGCCTCCAGCCAGGCGAATGGCGGGATTTAGCAAGTAGTGAGATTGCGCAGATCTATTCTGCTACAGCTCACGGATAAATTGGAGCATTCACGAGCCTCGTTCCTCATTCTGTTGAGCGAGTTGACTCGACTGTTGCATCGATAGAGTGTCGTGTAGCGATGTGTCGGAGGGCTGATGATACGATACGACTCTCGGTGTGTGATCACGTTAGTCATTGGCCTGTTGATTGGTCTCGTCGGCTGTCAGGCAGGGGGCGGGCAGACCTTGAAAGGGGCGTCCTGTTCGGTCATCGAGGAACACATCAATCTTTCAGACAGGATCGGTACCCTCAACCGACTGGCCGATGCCTTTGAGGAGCGGTGCTATGACACTGTGATCGTTCATGGCGAGAAGGCCAGGTCAGAATTCCGGCACAAGACCTTTTCCTTCTTGAAGGAGACCACTAACGTCTTCATCCCAGAGGGCTACTTCATCGATTACGTGTTGGAAAGCTACGAGCGAGGCTATCTCAGCCTCTTACTGGCGGCGAGCTACGCGAACATGCAGAAACCAGAAGAGGCGAAGGTGGAACTCCGGCAACTTGATCATGAGCTATTTACGCCGCTCTACAATTACGGCGAAGACCCGGTCAATTTATTACTGTCAGCGGTATTGTGGGAACGGGTAGGAGAGGTGAGCGAGGCGCGGGTTGATTGGCTTCGGCTGAGAGACCTGGGCTTGATGTGGAAAGGCCAGCAGGATGCGGTTCGACTATTTGCCGGACGGCAAGTGGGTCGGATCGATGATGGGCAGGCCTTCAGTGAGCCCTGGCACGTCTATGGCATCCGCCGATTTCCAGACCTCACGTGGGATTTGAAATTCTTTGGATCCACGAACGGATATTTTTCCGTGAAGGCGAGAGGAGAATTTCTTCCTGCTTGTCAGTCCGACACCGGTGTGCGGTTGTCTACGAAAAGTTGGTTCGACAAAGTGGCGATTCGCCATAACCATGGGTATCACCCGCTCCTCAACGTGCAGGCATGGGTTCGATTGCCAATCGGGCTCACCTATAGCTTAGTCCCGTTAGCGGCAGGAGCCGGCGTGATGGTTGGGGGGTGCGTGCTTGACGCGGCAGCTAATAGTAAAGGGTCGCTCTGCCAGCTCTCAGTGATAGGGGGGATGGCCTTGATGAGCACTGCGCCGGCGGTGCTCGAAGGCGCGTTACAACCGGACTTGCGGCACTGGGAACATGTACCTGCAGCGTTCGTAGTGACCAGAGCCTCAACGCCCGAACTGGAGCCTTGCTTGCCGAAACTTGAAACTTCGGTTCAGCGGCTTTGGTAGGAGTGATTCGCTAGTATGATCCAGAAGGTGTCTATCGAATTCGTCAAGAAGTATGGCGTTTCAACTAGCCTGCATCAAACGAAGTAAAGGGTAGAGGTAGAGGAAGAGTGTGGCTCGCTTATCTTCGTGGGCGACGACGGTGTCCTTGGGATTGATCGAGCGCGCGGCCCCAGTGGGACAGAAATTTGGTGATGAAGGTGTGTTCCTGATCCGGCTCCACGGCCAACGGGGCCAGTGCGAGCGCGACGGTGAGCGAGATGTGATAGCCCACGGAGCGGGACGTCAGCGCCCGCCGATAGGCAGGATGGGCTTGGTTGATCCAGACGGTGGATTCGACGAGCCGTCCCAGTTCTGAATCATCGGGTCGGTCCTCGAACTGAATTCCCAACCCGTACCGCATCGGAGCACGGGAACGTCCATGACCCGGGAACATGGCAGATACTGAAGCAGGGAT
>DATHTZ010000681.1:0-2735 GCA_035462675.1 Nitrospiraceae bacterium
CGCCGGCAAAGCGCCGAAGGTCGCCCTCGTGGCCGCGATGCGGAAGCTGCTGACGATTCTCAATGCGATGGTGCATGCGGGGACTCCGTGGCGACCGGTGGTGGCACCGAACGCGTGACAGCCAAGACAGTTGCTCCGGTCTGACGCGTGCGCTACATACCCCGTCCAGCTCCGTCCAGCTCCGGCTTGTTGCCTGGGAGAATTTTATTCAGCGCAGACCGATACTCGCCTGTGCGCCCCTGATCAATCCGCCCAACTTCAATTTCTTCATCCCGCTGCATCCGCTCCAGATGATCGAGCACCGAGAGGAGCGGATGAACGGAACCGAGCAATCGGCCGACCTCGAAAGCCTCCAGCGATTCCACAAATAGTTCGTTCAGGCTTCTATAGGGAGTTCCAGAACTTTGGCTCCGGAACCGGGAGACGATCTCCTCATACTCCTCGATCGCCTCAACCTTGGGCTTCACGCCGCTCGGCACTGCGGACAAATGAACAATGGGCGGCAATTTGGATGCATAGATCTTCAGCTGAGCAATCAATCCACCCATCGCGTCCAACACACCGGAAGTTTGCATGACCGTATCCTTCTGGCGGCATTGATTACGCCACGTTGAGAGGCCTGTCAAGACTTTCTGGCGCCGTGAGACGGGATGAGACGATCAAGAGCCTGAACGACCTGCTCCATATCGGGCGGAAAAGGCTTGGTATATTCCTGAAACTCACCGGTGGAAGGGTGATGGAATCCTAGGGTCTTCGCATGCAACATCACTCGGGGAATTTCGACCCCCTCCACCGCGCAGACTTTCTTCCCGCCATAGGTCTGATCTCCAAGAATGGGATGGTCAAGGGAAGAGAGATGCACACGGAGCTGGTGAGTCCGGCCCGTGCGTGGATACAACAGCACATGGGCGGCCAGTTTGCCGAATCGATGGTCGACCTTGTATTCCGTCACGGATTCCTTGGGGCGCGCCGTGTGGGCGGAGAACTTTTTCCTCTCTTTCCTGTCACGGCCAATCGCCAGATCGATCAACCCATATCCTTTTTTCGGTACGCCTGAGATCAGCGCTTCGTACACCCGCGTGATCGTGTGCTGTTTGAATTGAGCCGAAAGAGCGCGATGGGCTTCGTCCGTCTTCGCGATCACCATCACGCCGGAGGTATCCTTATCCAGGCGATGAACCAGCCCTGGGCGTTCTTTCCCGCCAATTGTCGACACGGTGCCGCCGGAAGTCTGAAAATGATGGAGTAGTGCATTGACCAGCGTGCCGGCCCAATGACCTGGCGCAGGATGGACCACCAAGCCGGCTGGCTTGTTTAAGAGCAACAATACGTCGTCCTCGTAGAGAATCTCGAGTGGAATCGACTCGCCTTTGAGTTCCAGCGGTTCGGCTTTCGGAATATCAAAGGCGATCGTGTCGCCAGGCTTGATCTTTTGACTGGGCTTGACGACCTGACCGTTGATTCGCACACGCCCTTGCCCAATCAACCGTTGCAAGGCTGACCTCGATAACTTGGGCTCACGATTGACCAGAAAGATATCCAGCCGCTTTGGCAGCTCACCGGCCGTCACGACAAACTCAGTCACCATAGATGAATCGCCCCACCGGTACGTTCAGGCCACGCTACTGTAGCGCAAGGCTTAATTGCAATCGGGAGGCCAGCTTGTTCACACGCGACCTTCAGATCCGATTGTCTCTTCAGTCGACTCGGGCGAGGCTGACGACCGCGAGCTGGTCCGATGCCAAACAAGAAGGCAAAATCACTATATGAACAGTCGGCCTGACGAAGGCGTATTCGTTTGAATACGAATACAATCAGGATTATTTCTGGCCGGGTACTATGTAGATGGTCATGGATCGTTCAGCAGAAGAACAGTCGATGTCGAACAGACTTGATGCAGGAGATTGCAGCAGGAACATTCAGGGGATAGCGGGGAGGATATCCTGGTCAATGGAAGAACTATTCGCTTGTGTACCACTCGATGGACGGTTGTGCGACAAGGATGGCCTGAGTGATCCACCTCAGCCGGACAGGCTGCCCCCAATGCCTATGAGCCTGGCATGAGGAAATACGTTCATTGTCTGTCCAAGCAATCGAGGTCGCCCTGCGCGGAGCGCGTTCTTTCGTTTTGGGAAGGGACCTTGACGCCAAGGATTCCATCTCTGTCAGGGAAGTCCGTAGGGACTGAGCGATCAGCCATACGAGCTTCAAACTAGGGCTCCAATACACGGCATCGCGCAGACGATTGACGAGGTCCCCAGGAAGACTGACAGTGAGCCGGACCATTCGAGGCTGTTGCTGCAGTTTCGCGCGGCCTGGAGGACGGACTAGGGACCCCACGGCGCTCATTCTTGGTTGAATGACTCGGAGCGGCCTGATCGGTCAGCGACATTGGGTATCCCTCCAGGTTGCTCTGAAATGAAGTAATCCTCAGGGCTACGGTCTGATCTCATGCCCTCGCCTGCTTCTATCGATTGGGGGACCGCGCCGCTGCGAAAGGCAGGACGCGGCCCCGATGGCAGAAGCGTGTGGCGGTGGGAAAGCTCCGGATGGGCATAATCCAGAGGTAGTCCCACCTGCGTGAGAGGCATACACCTCTTGAGTGGAGACCCACCGGCGGTTCGCTTCGCCATGAATCTTCCAGCATGTATTCATCGCCCTCTCACTCTGATGTCGGATGATGGGAGAACTATACAGCAACCTCTGTGCCAGGATTCTCTCAGTGAAAATATTCC
>DATHTZ010000682.1:0-3397 GCA_035462675.1 Nitrospiraceae bacterium
GGGTGGGGAACGTGACGACCTGGCTCAGGTACGATCTCTTCGGACCGGAGGCGTATCGATCTGTCCCGTTCCATCCGTCTCATGTACCACAACTCCAAGATACAAGGCGTACTCGTGCAGTACGGTGAGGGTCCGAAGGGCGAGCCCGCCGGCCGAAGGCTCGTCGCAGCCGCGGATCGGCGATTGCAGCAGAAGCGTTCATGAATCATGCGGGCTACTCCGAAGATCCACGCGGGGCCGCGGCAAATGCAGCCTGAAAGATTTCCTCCACGGCATGACTCTCCCATTCAGTATGGGTCTCCAACCCCAACGTCCGCATCACCGTCGCACCGGTATCAAGAATAGAAACTGGCTGGTGAATCGTGTGCCCAGGTTTAATCCCCACCCCAGAGGCAATCCATGGCACCATCGGAACAGGCGCGTCGGTCTGTTCCTGGTTCGCATCCCTGCCTTCGGCGCTGAGCGACGTCACAAACAGGGTCGTCCGCTTGATCAGCCCCTGCTCTTGATAGATATCCAATACGGAGTGCATGGCCCTATCCACGGTGCGAAGAGCTTCGCGATACTCCTTCGATGTCCAGCCTCGCGATGCGCCCACTCGCCCAGCCTCAGGAAGATGCACGACCAGAAAGTGCGGCAGCGCAAGGATGGCATGCCCGTAGCCATGGCCACTGGTTGCCTTCTTAAAGTATTGACGGATGTATGACACGATCCGTTCCGTGCTGCATTCAGACTTCAGCGGCCCGCACATCTGGTAATCCGTGTAGGGCTCAGGTCTCGCCAACTGATACAGCGACTCGTCCATGAGAAAAATCGCGCTGTCGCGCCCCCCGCTCAGGTCGAGGTAGTCGAACACACTCGGAGCGCGTGGGTAGCCACGGCTGAATTCGAAGGTGTTCCAGGTAATGCCGTGTTTCTCGACCGGCATTCCCGTAATCAATGAGGCCATCGTCGGCAGCCGTAACGCAGGCTTCACCGCCGTGGCAGACCAGGTGACAGATCCTTCCTTGATCAACCGGCTGAGGGTCGGCATCGTGCTGCCTTTCAGAGAATCTCGGCCGAATCCTTCGAGGACAAAGAGAATGACGTGTTCGGTCGGCGCCACTGAGGCGGAAGCCGACGCCGATACAGCGGCAACCTCCGCATCTCTCGGAAAGACCACACAGAGGAAGAACAGGGATACAGCCAGTATCCGAATCGACCACCCACGATCAAGCCTGATGAACGTCTGCACAAATCAGTTCTTTCTATTCTGTTCCAAGGGGGCTTCTACGCTATCATGGCGTTTTCCGCCAAGGCAAGGGAGACAAGGCCTCGGCACACGATCCATCGGAACTCATGCGGGTGGAACGATCCTGGCACAACGGTCGATGCGGTGTTATGCTTATTCGGAATCTCGTGGGAGTCAACGAATCGGCTCCTGGCACGGCAGTCTTATCTCGAGAGCGTTGGCGATGCCACAGATCTCTCCTCCGTATACGATTGCCCAACTGTCATCCACGCCAACCCTATCGCCCAGCCTAGGTCTCTTTGCACTGTTTGCCGTCCTGTCTCTGTGGCCTGCAATGACGCTGGCAGAAGTCCGAGTCGTGACCGCTCAGGGTGAACATCGGATGGGAAACCATGACACCAAAGAAGTCGCGATTCGTCTGGCCACCGAAGCGGCCAAACGAAATGCCCTGGAACAGGTCGCAGTTTACCTCGAGAGCGTCACGATCGTGGACGGTTTGGATATCACGAAAGACGAAATTCGAACCTATACCGCAGGTATAGTCCTTGTCCTGGAGCAAGAAACCAACACGGCGCTCGATGGGGATACCATCGTTGTCCGAACGAATCTGGTTGCCCAGATCGATACGGACGAGGTGCAACAGTCTATCGCGGCCTTGCGGGAGAACGAGGATGCCCGGCATGAACTCGTCGCGCTGAAACAGGAAAATGACCAACTACAACAGGACCTTTATGCGGCGAATCAGGCCTTGGCACAAGCCTCGACCGCCGAGCAAATACAGCAGGCGGCCCAGCGACGCCAAGACATCTTGAATCGGGTGCAATCGAACGCCATGGTTTCGCAAGCCTGGACGGATTGGGTGCTTGTCTCGACGGCCGGTTATTCCTCTTCTTCCTTGGTGGGGTTGGCCCAACTCCAGGCTCTCCTGACTGCCGCACAAGGCTTATATCCCACAAGCCCGCATGTCCATGTGGCGCAACACACGATCACCACAAGACAGCCGCCTTTGCCGCCACAACCTCCCGCTCCCCCTGCACCGGGATCAAGGCAGCCGGCAATGCCACGCCATCTGATCACACCAGCGCCGGGATCGCCGACTGTTTCCAGAACGTTAAACGAATTCACCTACAAGACACCGACAGCGCCACCGCGGGCAGCGGCAGAACAACCACCTGTGGCAAGACAACTACCTCCCTCGATGAATCAGATCCATCCGCCGCCCCTCCAGCAAATACCACGCGTGCCCGATCAGATTCAGATAGCGCCAAAGGGGTTTGGTGGCAGCAGACAGAGTGGTGGGGGTGTTCCTGGAGGCAGAGGAGAAGGGATAGGTCATGGCGAGGGCGGAGGACAAGGGAGGTAGCGGATGCGGACCAAGAATAGTCAGTTGATTACTGCGTTGCTCGCCATAGTTTGTTCAGTCTTACTGCCGCTGCATTCGTTGGCTGCGGATTTAGGCGAGATTCGAACCCATGCGGAGCAATCCTTTGATCAACTCAAGCAGCACACAGGACAAATAGACTCTTCGAAGGCGCCGCCCGGGTTGCCTCACAAGATTGAAGATCGCAACAGCTATTCCTCAGAGCAGTATCTGATCGGCAAGGGCCAGGGGGACATGACGAAAGGCCCAATCATCTGCCAGCGGGTCTCGGAACTCTCCGCCCGCACCGACTTGGCTAAACAGATTCGTATTCTGGTGAAAGAACACATGGTCGACCGAGTTCGCGAACGGACCGGCAGAGAGGTGGAACAGGACATCGAACTCACCAGGGAAGAGATCGTTCAGGAATATCTCCAGGGCGTGAAGATCGTTGATCACAGGATCGACGAAGAGGGCAAGACCTGCAGTGCCACCGCCGTCATGCCGAAGAGTCAGATCCAGCCCAAACAGGGTTCTGACGCGCAAGAAACGACTCTGAAACCCTAGCAACGAGTTATTTCTGGCTGGATGCTCCAGAACCGTCCCCCTCTCTCAGCGTAAACGTCGCGATCTCCTGGTCACACATCCCTCCACAAGTGCTTCTCAGCGTCTTCGTCGCCACCACGCCGTTTTGCCCCACGTAGGTCCAATCTTTCAGGAGAAACATTTGTTCCGGTATCGTGCTGACTTCACCACGCCCACTGACGTACATGGAAGACCAAAAGGGGGAAAGCTCCGGTGGGTTG
>DATHTZ010000683.1:0-2826 GCA_035462675.1 Nitrospiraceae bacterium
CAGCTTTTTTACTTGAGCAGGTGATCCGAAATTAATGCGGCGAGTTCGGCGGGCTCCACCACCCCTTCGCGGGTGAGGAGCAGCTTGCCGTTGGAAAAGAAATGTGTCGTAGGGTAGGTCTCGAAGGTGTGGCTTTTCTTAATCTCGCGGCAGCGGCCAGGCACGTGCATCTTGGCCTTGCCGACTTTTACATTCGGAAACTTGGCGGCAGTCTCTACCAAGATCGGGTCGTAGGCAACGCAGGGTTCGCAGGTCGCTAGGCCGTAGGCGACGATCGACGCGGGCGCACCGGTGAATTCCTTATAGTTTTCGTCTCTGACGTCTTCGACGGTACCAGCCATAAAGTTGTGGAGTCATAAGTCCGAAAGTCGAAAGCCCAAACTTGAAGACTTTCCGACTTTCGGACTTTCTGACTGAGGTTTAGCTCAGCTTCGCCAGGGCTGCGAGGATATCCTTGTCCTCCCGCGCCACCTTGATGTCCTGTACCTTCGCATAGGCGACCTTGCCGTTCTTGTCGACAATGACCGTCGCACGCTTCGAACAGTTCAACGGCTCAAAGTAGAGTCCGTAGCCTTTTGCCGTGGTCCGATGCACGTCCGACAGCAGCCGATGCTTGAGGTCCATGGAATCAGCCCAAGCCTTGTGCGAGAAGAAGCTGTCGCAACTGACGCCGAACAGTTCTGCGTTGGCCGATTGGAACTTGGGGAAGTCGTCGGTCAAACACTTGTTCTCGCCTTGACAGACAGGGCTCCAGTCCAGCGGATAAAAGCAGAGGACGACATTCTTCTTGCCGCGAAAGTCACTCAGCTTCACGTCCTTCTGGTCCTGGTCTTTTAAGTTAAAATCCGGTGCGGTATCGCCTACCTTGATTTCTGCTGCTACGTCGCTCATCTCTGTACCTCCTTCACGGGGTTTAATCCTGCCTCTGACGCTGTCACCTGCAATTTTGTACCGCGCGACTTGGAATCTTGTCAACAGTCCCGAAGGTCGGAAGGGGTCTGTCGGTAGATAAGTGGCTGATAAAAATGGAGAACTATAACTAGGATAACAGGCGGATTTCTCGAAAACTCAACATGCGCCCGGCTGGCGACGCGGTGCGGTGGTTGGCAATCTCAATGTTCTGACCCAGGAGCTCGACGCGGATGCGGCTTCCAACTTTTGGCGACTGGCCGATCCTCGTCAATTCGTCTGCCGTCCCTCTGAGTAGATCGCGCGCAGGCTGATCTGGGAGACCAGGGGGGAGAAATATTTCAAGTTCATTCACTCCGAACTTGCTGAGGCCAAGCGTGTAGCACCAGCTCCGATGGTGTTGCTCATCCTCGCTCTGCATGATCGGGATATGGTCACCGGCCACGAAGTGGGTGAGGGGACGATCTTGCCAATCCGACGGGTTCACGTACTGGTTGGTGATGATGTCATGGGCAGTGCCTTGCGAGAGGAGCGTAAGACCCTTGGCGAGTCGCGCGGCAAAAAGTATGTTGTCCGGCATATCGCGAGGGGAGACAAGAGAAGGCGCGACTGCGCCCATCACATCGTGCTCCCAAGCCAACTGTTTCATCACGTCGGCGACGTGGCTCATCGGCAGCGGCATCACGACATGGGCAGACCAGGGGCCGTGAGTCGCTTGCCAGGATTCTGTTGAGCCCACTTCATAGTGAATGGTCAGTGGCCCGCCGTATTCCTTGTCGTACCAGGCCTTCAGTTCGTCTGTGTTCGGCGCACCCCCCCGATAGCCGACAAAGTAGAGCGGGGGGCGTCGGGCAGAAGGCTTGGGGGTTTTCTTTTTGATCCTCATCGTGGCACGAGAGATTATTTGCCGGATTTGCGGGCCTTACGTCGGTCATCCGGGTTAAGCAGCCGTTTGCGGATACGCAGACTCTTCGGCGTGACCTCAACCAGCTCATCCGGACCGATATATTCGAGGGCAAACTCCAAGCCCATCTCCCGTGGCGGCGTGAGGACCAACGCTTCATCGGTGCCTGAGGCCCGCATGTTAGACAGATGCTTCTCTTTACAGACGTTCACGTCCATGTCTTCGTCCCGGCTGTTCTCGCCGACGACCATCCCGCGATAGACCTCCACGACAGGGCCGATAAACATGGTACCCCGTTCTTGGGTCATGAAGATGGCATAGCCGGTGCTGGTGCCGTCTTCGTGTGCCACGAGTGATCCATGTGTTGCCACCACGAGGTCGCGCTCCTCCGCCGGTTCGTATGCGACGAACACATGGTGCATGATAATGGTGCCGCGAGTCTTGGCAACCAAGAGGTTTTTGAGCCCCATGATGCCGCGTGTGGGGATGTGGTATTCCAGGTGCATTTCGCTTGGCCCGGCATCGGAATGGATCAGTCGCATGTGGCGTAACTCGCCGCGGCGTTTGCCGAGCTCTTCAATCACGGCGCCTTGATAGGTTTCCGGCACCTGGATGGTCAGTTCCTCGTAGGGTTCGAGGACTTTGTCTCCATCCCGGTGGACAATCACTTCCGGTTGGGAGACTTGCAGTTCGTATCCCTCCCGGCGCATTTGTTCGATCAAGACGCCGAGATGTAGCTCGCCGCGGCCGGCGACGAGGAACTTATCCGCACTGTCCGTTGTCTGCGCGCGCAACGACACGTTGGTTTCAAGTTCTTTGAAGAGTCGATCGCGCAAATGCCGCGAGGTCAGGTACTTGCCTTCCCGTCCGGCGAACGGGCTATTGTTGACAGAGAAGGTCATTTGGACGGTCGGCTCGTCGACCGTGACTCGGGTCAGTGAGACTGGATGTTCTGCGTCGGCAATCGTATCACCGATGCTCACCTCGTCCAGGCCGGCCACCGCGACGATTTC
>DATHTZ010000684.1:0-10871 GCA_035462675.1 Nitrospiraceae bacterium
GTCCCCATGCACCATCATCGACGTGGGGCACAAGCGGGAGATGGATCTGGCAGTGGAGGTGCCGAAGGATGAACTGAGCGCTGTGGCTACAAACGCGATTTGGGCCGATGTCTATGATCGCATCGCCGAGCTGGTCCGGCAGCATCGTTCAACCTTGGTATTCGTCAATACGAGGCGCCTCGCCGAACGAGTGGCGCACTCCTTGGAAGAACGACTACGGGAATTAGGCGCCGATGTCGTGGCCGCGCACCATGGCAGCCTCTCACGACAGATTCGCTTGTCGGCTGAAGAGCGGCTCAAGAGCGGCAAGACACGCGTCGTCGTCGCAACAGCCTCGCTGGAGCTCGGCATCGATATCGGCGCCGTAGATCTCGCGTGTCAGATCGGTTCACCTCGCGCGATTGCCACCTGCCTGCAGCGGATCGGCCGGGCTGGTCACTGGATCAAGGCCATTCCCAAGGGCCGTCTGTTCGCCATGACGAGGGATGACTTGCTCGAATGCGCGGCGCTGATACGTGCAATTCGGACAGGAGTCTTGGATCGCATTGCCGTGCCGCCCGCTCCGCTAGATATTTTGGCCCAGCAATTGGTGGCGGCAGCAGCGACGCAGACCTGGCAGGAAGACGACTTATTCGATCTCTGCCGGCGGGCCGATCCCTATCGGGCCTTGACCCGTTCAGAGTTCGATCAGGTGGTGCGGATGTTGGCGGATGGGATTGCGACCAATCGCGGGCGAGGTCTGGCCTATCTGCATCACGATCGGATCAATCACTGGATCAAAGGCCGACGTGGGGCGCGACTTGCGGCGATCACGTCCGGCGGGGCCATCCCGGACACAGCGAACTATGCCGTGGTTGCGGAGCCTGAAGGGACGGTCGTGGGATCGGTCGATGAAGACTTTGCGGTGGAGAGTCTGGCCGGCGACATCATGTTGCTGGGCAACACGTCCTGGCGGATCAAGGGTGTGGAGATGGGCAAGGTGCGGGTGGAAGACGCCCATGGGGCGCCGCCCAACATTCCCTTCTGGCGTGGCGAGGCACCGTCGCGGACGGCAGAACTTTCGGCTGAGGTGGCTCGTCTTCGGTCTGATATCGATCACGCTCTTGAGGCAACCCCCTTACCCCTCACCCCTTATGCCTCACCCGTTCAATGGCTTCGCCAAGAATGCGCCCTGGATCAGCGTGGCGCACAGCAGACTATCGAGTATGTACTGGCAGGCAAGGCTGTGCTTGGAACCGTTCCGACACGGCAGACGATCGTCGCGGAGCGGTTCTTCGATGAAAGCGGCGGGATGCAACTGGTCTTGCACACGCCTTTCGGGGGTCGGATCAACCGGGCTTGGGGCCTCGCCTTGCGGAAGCGGCTCTGCGTGACCTTCGATTTTGAATTACAAGCGGCAGCAACCGATAACGGGATCGTGATCTCGCTTGGCGAGAAACACAGCTTCCCGCTCAATGCGGTGTTTGGGTTCCTGCACAGCCGGACGCTTCGCGAGGTCTTGCTTCCCGCCGTGCTCCAAGCGCCGATGTTCATGACGCGCTGGCGCTGGAATGTCAGCCGTGCGTTGGTCTTACTGCGTTTCTCCCATGGCAAAAAGATTCCTCCGCAGATTCAACGCATGAAGGCGGAGGATCTTCTTGGTGCCGTCTTCCCTGACGCAATGGCCTGTCAGGACAATATTGTCGGCGAGCGGACTCGCCAGATCCCGGATCATCCGCTCGTGAACGAGACTTTGCGGGACTGTTTCACCGAGGCGATGGATCTCGACGGGTTGATCGCGCTCCTGAAGCAGATTGAAGCCGGAGCTCTTCGCTGTGTGGCGATCGATACGCCGATACCCTCTCCGTTCTCGCACGAGATCCTGAATGCCAACCCTTATGCGTTTCTCGACGATGCGCCGTTGGAAGAGCGGAGGGCGCGGGCAGTGGAGATGCGGCGCACGCTGCCGGCTCAGCTGGCAGGGGATGTTGGGGCCTTGGACCCGGCAGCGATTGAGGAAGTACAACGGGAGTCCTGGACTGTCGTGCGCGACTCGGATGAATTGCACGATGCGTTGCTGACGTTGCTCTGGCTGCCGGTCGAAGAGGCACAGGACTGGGCGATCCACTTTCCGCGTTTGATCGAGGAGGGGCGAGTGGTTGAACTCAAAGTAGGAGGCGAGAGCTTAGGGGTAAGGGGTGAGGCGCAAGAAGTACGAGGATGGGTGGCGACGGAGCATCGGGCCCAAGTGGAATCGATGTTTACATGGGGCGATGAAGCCGCTACTGATGCCACAGTGCTTGGCTGGATGGAAAGCATCGGCCCAACGACGGCGGTCGAACTTGCGAAGCGATTGCATCTCTCGACCCAAGCGATTGACCAATCATTGGTTCGCCTCGAAGTATCCGGGCAAGTCCTCCGCGGCCAATTCCGACCTCACTCAGCACTCAGCACTCAACACTCAGCACTGTCGGGCGCCGGAGCGCCCGAATGGTGCCACCGCCGGCTGCTGGCCCGCATTCATCGTCTGACTATCGGGAGACTGAGAAAAGAAGTCGAACCGGTGACGGCAGCCGAGTTCATGCGATTTTTATTTCAATGGCAACATGTTTCCCCTGGGTCGCGTCTGCATGGTGAGGCCGGTCTCTTGGACGTCATCTCGCAGTTGGCCGGCTTCGAAGCGGCAGCTTCGGCCTGGGAGCCGCATCTGCTTCGGATGAGGCTGGCGAAATATGAGCCGGAGATGTTGGATCGGCTCTGTCTGAGCGGCGCGGTCAGCTGGGGTAGGCTGTCTCCTCATCCACGGCTTGCGAACATCGGCCTTCTTGAACGACGTCGGATCGTTCCGACGAGTGTGGCGCCGATTAGTCTCTTTCCACGTGAGGAGAGTGAATGGCTGCGGGAGGCCTTCCACGATGACGCCGTATCGCGTGGGCCTGACCCGTATCCCCAGTTGAGTTCCGTGGCGCAAGATCTGAACCGTACCCTGCATGAGCGTGGTGCGAGTTTCTTTGCCGACCTGGTACGGATGACCAACCATCTTTCGGCGGAAGTGGAAGAAGGACTTTGGGAACTTGCGGCTGCCGGCCTGGTCACGGCCGACGGGTTCGACAATCTCCGTGCTCTCATGGACCCACGCCGCCGCCGCGCACAAGGGCAGGAACGGGCTCGCCGACCTCGACACACAGCCGGGCGGTGGTCGCTGTTAAGAAATGCCATCAGCCATCAGCGATCAGCCATCAGTTCTGAGTCCGTAGCTTCAGCCCCCTTACCCCTTACGCCTCACCCTTCACTCGCGGTTGAGCCTGTCGCTCGCCAATTGTTGCGTCGCTATGGCGTCGTCTTCCGTGATCTGCTGGCACGTGAGTCTCTGGTTCAGTCCTGGCGCGATCTGTTGGTGCAGTATCGCCGGATGGAATTGCAAGGCGAGATTCGTGGGGGGCGGTTCGTGAACGGCTTTACCGGGGAGCAATTTGCGTTGCCTGAAGCCGTCGAATCGTTACGGGCGGCGAGAAAACGGAACGAGTCGGATGTTGCCTCCCACGACATGAAATTGTCTGCCAGCGATCCGTTGAATCTCGCAGGAGTCATCTTGCCTGGTCCGCGCGTGCCTGCCGTGCCGTCAAACTTCGTGGTGTTTCGTGACGGGGTCATGGTACGAGCCGTTCTAGCTCGGACTATTCATGAATGCCGTCACGAGGCGTTCGAGACCGAAGGCGGCTTGGGTTTCTCGCAAGTAAGGCCGGCGGAGGCGTACTGGCAGTCCGTCGAGGAGGCCGAACGAGAAAAGCCTCGTCGAGTGAGATGATCGGACGAGTCAATCATGAATAGTCCGGGCTAGGGGCGTGAGGCTGCGATAGGCTCAACGAGCAGACTACGTGCCGAGGACGGGCCAATCTGGTCGGGCAGGAATAGCGAGCAGGGGGCAGCGCGTGCCACGGACCACCCGTTCGGTGGTGCTTCCCCGAAACAGGTCGAACAGGCTGGTATGTCCTTCAGTCGTCATCACAATCAAATCCACATCGAAATCCGCTCCTGCCGCTAAGATCCACTCGACTGGATCGCCCTTGGCAACGAGCGTATTCCACGACCAGCCTGGGCGCTCGGGGTGAGTAAATTTCTGGGAATCGGCGTCCTTCCCAATGTGCATCAGCTCAAATAAGACATTCTTGCTCTCCAGCGTGCTTGCCAAGTCCGCGGCAAGATCGATGGCAGGTTGCGGGTCCGGCTTATCGGCAAGCGGAATCAACACTCGAGTTAAATTCGTGCGGCCCGTCTCCGCTGAGACAAACCCCTCAACGCCGGCTGGGACAAAGAGCGTCCTCGCATGGGTGCCACGAGCCAGGGGCTCGGCGACGGCGGGGTGCGTGAGGCGAGCGAGGCCTTCACGCTGGTGCGTAGACAGTACGAGCAGTTCTGTGGGGTGCGTCGTCAGGTGTTGTAGGATAGCGCCTGCGGTATTGTCTGAGACGGCGCGGACGCGTTTGATGTGGACGCCCAACTTCAAGACATCTTCCTTTGAGCTGCCTTCCGGCAAGACTCCCCAGCGAGCGAGGAGTGGCCGGATGCGAGGGAAATCCTCGAATCCTTGGCGCCCGATCGTCGGGTCGACGTGCATCATTGTCAGCTCTCCCTGCGCGAGGTAGGTGAGCTTCACGGCATGGGCGAACGCCGTCTGCTCCGCGGCGGAGAAATCGGTGGGATGAAAAATTTGGCGAAATGGGGGCATCGGTGGTACCTGGTGCGGTTCGCTCTATCCCGGCTCAGATAGTTCGCGGTCAACGGAGCGCCGTGGTTGTCGGCTTCTCCACGAGCAGCGCAATGACCTCCTCGGGACTGCTTTGATGTTCCATTACGAATGGGTAGCGAGACTGAGCATGGGCAAAGAACGAGGCTTGGCGATCCTGGGGGATTCCCATCAACGTGCTCAGTGACGCAAGATATTCACCGTGTCCTTGCGCCATATCCTGCTTAAGGTTTTCGAAGTTGAGCGTCATGAAGGCATCGACCCTGTGGTCCGCCTTGACCATCCCGTCTTCCGTAAACCAAGACTTCCCCGACGTCGAAGAGAGAAAGTTATTGATCGTCTCGGTGATGCTGCAACCCGACAATGTGAGTATTAGCGCGACGGCACAGGGGAGAGAACTTAGGATGTGTCTTGGTCGTGTCATGGCACCCTCCTAGATGGTGAAATGATCTGAGCAGAGAACATGGTCAAGCTGATAGCCTTTACTGTAGAGCAGAACCAGTGGCAGGATCAAGTCACGGAGTGAGAGGAGGAGAAGCAGGCTGCTGGTCTCCTGTGCTTGCGCAATGCGTGGCCTCAGAAGTCCCTCATTGGACGCGCGCAGTATGAGACCGAGCAGGCTACCCTCATGTGAGAAGGAGGCAAAGGGGGTCTGACTGTGTAATATGTTTAGCGGCGTTGAGTCGTTGGGCAACCGCCTGGGCGAATTGTCGGAAGTCGTCCAGGTGGCGGCTGCAGAACTGATAGACGATGTTCCAATCAATGGCTTGATAACTATGGACGGCAATGTTTCTGAATCCGACTGCTTTTGTCATACGCTCGCTGAGTGCGGGACTGATGAGCTGAAGGCTCTTGAGGACCTCGAAATTCTCTACCATCGTGGAGGGCGGACGAGCAGTTTCGGCAATGAGATGGGATGCCATATCAACGGAAAGCTGCACGGCACGTCTTTCAGGTCAGAGTTCTGTGCCAGTTGATCGGCAGACGAAGGCGTCTTGGCCACTATTCGCTCGACACATCGTGGAGCGATTCCAGTTTGGCCTCGACTAAGGTTCGATCCATGCCTGCCTTCTTTCCGCGAGTATGCGGCGATGATAGGGCATCACGTCAGCCTCTTCATTGACCACTCGCAGGAGCAGGTCCGCGTAGCGTGTCCGGTCTGTACAGATGATCTGGCGTCCCTTTGTCAGAATCTGCTGCAAGAGCGGTCCGTGAGTCTGCGCGAGATCGATCAAATCGACTGGCCGACCCAGCTCGCCCGCAAGCTCATCGATGAGCTGGATTCGAGTCTGTGGGGTAAGAGGGGTGGTCGAAGCCACGGCGAGGTCCAGATCGCTGTCAATGCGGCTACGGTCTGTCGCGAGCGAACCAAAGAGGATCGCGATGACGATAGATGGGTGGCGTGCCAAGACCTCTCCAATCGCGGCATGAACCGTGGCATTTTCTTCGGAGGTCGTGTGGTGGATGTTATGGGCATGGCTCATGATCACGAATGACCTGCAGGCGCAAGGACATGGAGGCCTAATGTGAAGGAGGAGCAGTCAGACTATCCTTCCTGCTCGCAGAACGCGCACGATGAAAGGGGTAGAATGATACCCGTGCCGATCACTTGCTCCCGGAGCGCGCACGATCAGGATGTGCTCGCTCGATGTGTGCAGTAAAGGACAGCCTTGGCCCCTCATTATTAATTGAAAGGGCATAAAGAATTATTGACAGCCGTAATGGAGCGGGTCTATAACGCGGCTCCCGGCCAGTCCGGAAGCGCTTCATAGTTGAATCACGCTCCTATGCAAAGCCAGAACCAGCCATGTAATTGTCTCAGCTCACGCCCGGCCCTCGGCGTGTACTCACTCACTGTTCTACATCGAACGGTCTTCTATCTCTCTCGCCGCCGCATCCGCTCCCTCCCCGCTCATCAATATAGGGCTGTCAGCCATCCCGATCCGGCCCAGTCGTCATCCTTGCACCGCGCAGAAGGGCGCCTATGAGAACCAAATACGCAATCGTACTCGTCTGTCTTGCCATCAGTGCCTTGCCGCTGATGATGACCGGCTGTGGAGGGGACTCCTCCAGTGGTCCCCCAAATAACCTGGCGACAAACGACGCAGCACCCCCACCCATTCCACCTGGCTATTCGTCAAAGACTATCCATGTCAGGTTTCGGGAAGGCATCAATATGGATCTGCCTCTGGAGGTGCTTCCGCCTGGCCTTAGAAGCGCAGTGGCTAGCCACACCAAGATTTTCAGCTTGCCGAAGCAGAACCTGAATGAACTACAGTCCAAGGGAAGCAGCCGTTTGGGTAAGCTCTTGCCAGACTTGAATCTGTGGGTTGAAATGACCCTGCAATCCGGCACCGATGCAGCCGCCTTTCTTGCGGAGATGAAGCGTGTGCCGAATATAGAGATCGCAACATCAGCACCGTTACCGCAGCCACCGCCGTGGATCCCGCCTGACTTCACTCGGAAGCAAGGCTACCTCGATCCTGCCCCCGGTGGCATTGAAGCCCGTCTTTCTTGGACGGTTCCCGGAGGCAATGGCATCGGTGTCACGATCTACGATATTGAGTACAACTGGCTACAAACGCATGACGATCTGAGTAGGGCCGGCGCCGTTATATTGCTTTTGAATCCCGGAGACTCAAACAACCCTCCTGGATTTGATAAACCGGAATGTCCTGCTCCTTGTGATCGGATCAATAGAGAGCATGGCACGGCCGTCCTTGGCGAAATGATCGCGGATCGTGATACGAGGGGCGTCACCGGCATTTCCTGGGGTGCCCATATTGGTCTGGCTCCTGCCAATACGTTGAACCAAGGATATAACCCAGCCAATGCCATTATCCTGTCGGTGGTGAACGGTTCAGCAGGAGATGTCATCTTGCTGGAGCAACAGTATCCAGTATGTGGATTGTCAGACTTCGGGCCGATTGAAGTACTTTCCTCTGTCTTCGATGCGATTCAAACCGCAGTTGCGCAAGGTTTTGTGGTGATAGAAGCTGCCGGAAATGGGGGTGTGAACTTGGATCAGGCTGCCTGCTCCGGTTTATTTGATCGGACCCTGCAGGACTCAGGAGCTATCATCGTGGGCGTAGGACAACAGTTGAGCAGTGGAATGGACCGCCAACGCGAAGGGTTTTCCACCTTCGGGAGCCGCATTGATCTGCAGGGGTGGGGATCTGGTGTTGTCACGACAGGATACGGTGATTTATATACGGCTTCAGATCGCCCTGCCGATCCTGATTTTTGGTATACAGGGGGGTTTAACGGTACGTCTAGCGCCGCGGCGATCGTCGCCGGTGCGGTTGCAAACCTCCAAGGCATTGCGTTAGCTCAGTCAGGGGTGCCACTCCCTCCCTTGCAGATACGAACATTGTTGATGCAGACGGGAAGCCCACAATTGGGGAATATTGCCGAGCATATCGGCCCGCGTCCTGATTTGCGGCAGGCCATTACTCAATTAACACAAAGAAATCAAAGCGGTCTGGCCCCTTAAATCTCTCTGTGAGAGGGTGCAATGGGGGTCACAGGGGAGTAGCCGGACCGTCCTTCTTGCTCGCAGAGGCCCCGCGATGATACGGCGGTCCCTCGATGCGCGCAGTGAAGGACAATCTGCCCACTCCCCTTGAAGAGATGAAAATGAATCAAGAGGAAGGCTGGATAGTAGTCTGTGCTCGCGCAACGCGCGGCCTCGAAAGGCTTTCGTTGGCCGCGCGTCGACCTCCCAGTAGCCGCCGTGTGATATGGAATGTTGGTGGGAGCTGAGCTGAAAAAGGTCCTAGAAACCATCGATGGCCGCTATCAGGCGTTATGGACGTGGCTTGCGCTTGAAGATGAGAAAAGAAAAGACCGAAGAATGATTTGACCGTCACGGTTCTTGACAAACTACAAAGGCGCTCCTACCATGGCCCCTCGGCTCTGGCTCTCGGTCCAGCCAGGGCTCTTTTTTTGGGAGCATGGCAGGCGATGGGTAATCTTGTTGTGATCGGGGCGCAGTGGGGCGATGAAGGCAAGGGCAAGATCGTGGATATCTTGGCCCGCGACGTCGATGCGGTAGTTCGCTACCAGGGAGGGTCCAACGCGGGGCACACCGTCATCAACGAACGGGGTACCTTCGTGTTTCACCTCATTCCCTCAGGCATCCTCTATCGCGGGACGCTTTGTGTGATCGGAAACGGGGTCGTCGTAGACCCAGCTTCGTTGATCGAGGAGCTGGACCATCTCCAAACTCAAGGGGTCAAGATCGGAAAGAATTTTGTCGTGAGTCAGCGCGCGCATCTTATTCTGCCGTATCACAAGGCCATCGACAAAGCTTCGGAACAGTCTAAGGGTTCTCGCCGGATTGGCACGACGGGGCGGGGGATTGGCCCCTCCTATGCCGATAAGATGTCGCGGGTCGGTATCCGAATGGGGGATCTGCTGAACCCGAAGGCGTTTCGAACCAAACTCGAAGAGAACGTGGTCGAGATCAATTGGTTTCTCGATCAACTATACAAGCTGGAACGGTTCGATGTTGACAAGGTATTCCGGCAGTATATGGGCTATGCCGATCGACTGAAGAGCCATATCGTCGATACCGCCATGCTCGTCAATAAGATGATCGAGAGACGGAAGACCGTGTTGTTCGAAGGGGCGCAGGGGACACATTTGGATGTGGACTTCGGCACCTATCCCTACGTCACCTCCTCCAGTTCAACGGCAGGCGGCGCTTCGACGGGAACGGGCGTGGGACCGACGAAGATCGACGCGGTGCTTGGGGTCGCCAAAGCCTACACCACGCGAGTCGGCAGCGGGCCGTTCCCCACGGAATTAACCGATGCGGTGGGAGACGGGCTCCAAACACGAGGGAAAGAATTCGGGTCGACGACGGGCCGTGCGCGCCGCTGCGGCTGGTTCGACGGCGTCCTTGTGCGTTACGCCACGAAAGTGAACGGGCTCTCCTCGTTGGCTGTGACGAAACTGGATGTGCTCGACGGCTGCAAGGAACTGAAGGTCTGCACCGGCTATCGGTATGAGGGGAAGCTCTATCGGGACATGCCGTCCGATCTCCAAGCGCTGACCGACTGCGAGCCGGTGTACAAGACCTTTAAGGGTTGGTCCGGCGCGACGACCGGCGCGACCACGTATACACAGCTTCCTGTGGAAGCCAAGCGCTATCTCCAATACCTTGAGGATATCTCCGAATGTCCCATCGATATGATCTCAACCGGCTCGAAGCGCAGTGAAACCATTATTCTTCGCAACCCGCTCAAGATTCGTTCCCCTCGTTCGTGAAGCGTGAAACGCCAGAATTCGGAAACGAACGACGCGTCACGGATGTCGAGATCGAGGATGGCGGGCTAGGCATAGGCCGAGCGTCGGTGGTAGAATCCGCGCTCTTCGCTCGGTGAGCCGGTAGCTCAGTTGGTAGAGCATCGCCCTTTTAAGGCGAGGGTCCTGGGTTCGAGTCCCAGCCGGCTCACCACATCTTCCAATAACTTATGGGCCTCGCCCTCTTTCGTCACGTCCGTGGTTACGGTTTTGGTTACGGTTCCAATCCGAGTAAGATCTTCGACTGCTTGATACAAATGCGTGGGAGAGAGGTGTGCATACCGGCTCAGCATCGCTGGTGACTTCCACCCTCCCAATGCCATGAGCGTTCGGTCGTTTGCTCCGTGCATGGCTAAGCGCGAAGCAAAGGTGTGTCTGAGGTCGTGGAATCGAAACGGAGTGAGTCCAGCGGTTTTCACCGCTTTGTCAAAGGCTCGCCGAAGGTCGCGCGCCGTGTGGGTAAAGATCGGATCCTCCCCTGTTGGGCCTGATGCCTTCAATTCAGTCAACACACTCAGAACGGTTGAATTCATCGGCACTCGACGGCGTTCTCCTGCCTTCGTTTCGTTGACCGTGAGCACTCCAACGTTCCAGTCTATGTCTGACCAGGTTAGCCGCAACAGTTCCCCCTGGCGAAGCCTAGTGTTCAGAGCGGTGAGCACAATCCCATGATAGTGAGGAGGCACGTGACCCAGGAGTATCGCCTCTTGATCATCCGTCAGATAACGCACCAACATGTTATTGGGTTTCTGAGTCTTCACCCTCATCGTTGGATTGTTG
Organism: Nitrospiraceae bacterium; assembly: GCA_035462675.1. Taxonomy (GTDB): domain Bacteria; phylum Nitrospirota; class Nitrospiria; order Nitrospirales; family Nitrospiraceae; genus Palsa-1315. Next base: position 10,814 of record DATHTZ010000684.1, read on the forward strand.
CTCAAGAGTCCTAATCGGATGGCTCTATTAAAGGCCGCTTTCAGCACGGCAAGGTGCC